>JAWWCG010000001.1:0-69219 GCA_033720555.1 Kiloniellales bacterium
CGAGTCCAGCTCATGGAGGGGCCGGTCGAAAAGCTCGATGATCTAGCGTTTGTCCTCAACACGCAGAGGCAGGCGCTCCCGGTGAAGGACACGTTGAGGCAGATGCTCAACTACCGGAAGCTCTATCAGGACCTTCACGGAAAGAGCCGAGGCTCGCAAAAGTACATCGCCGAGCAATTGGGGCTTACCGAGAGCCAAGTGAGCCGCCGGTTGAAGCCTTTTCTCGCCAACCAACTCACGGCAGAGGCCGAGGAGGCGGCCAAGAAGGGCCATCTGACGTGGGAGATCATTGAGGAGATGGCCAGGGTCCCACTGGACAAGCAGCCGGGGCTGCTTAAAAAGATCCTTTCCAAGAAGGACGAGGATCCTGGCCTTGCACGCTCGATGGTCCTGCGCGCCGCGGAGAAGGCTAAGGAGGAGAAGAAGTCGCCCTCGGCCGCCGGCAAGGGGAAGAAGACGGCCGCGTCGGACATCAAGCCGAATAAAGAGCGACAAGCATTCATTGTTGATCTGATGCGGATGGTCGCGGCGGCAAAGACGCCGGCCAAAAAGGCTCTTGGAGATCGGCCGATTCCCTTCAGTGCCTATGCCGAGATGGTGCGCGATTGGATGCCCGGCCTTACTGATGCGTTGCCGGCTCCGTTCGTGAGCATCGCAGCGGGGCTGAAGGTGGAGCTTCCTCCGCCGATTCAGAATGACGCCCCCCTCCTCTACCCCGGCGCCGACGATCCCGGCGAAGAGGAGGAGGGGGAGAAGCCCAAGCGTCGCAAAACGCCCTTGGCCAAGGCGGCGACGAAGCTCAAGGCAAAGGCAACGCCCAAAGCAAAAGCTACGGCAAAGAAGGCGCCGGCAAAGGCGGCAGCGCGGAAAAAAGCGCGAGCATGACCGGAAGGGCGCGCATGTCCGGGGTCCGAGGTAGACTCCGGCCATGCGCCCCACGGCCCTCCTAATCCTCGTCTTCGCGGGGGACGCTTGACTGCCCGGCGACCACGGTGCGTCTATTCGGACGGCACCCAGCGTTGCCGTCGCCGCGGTGTCGGCGACCCGCCCCTTTGCCTTGACCACTACGAGATGCTCCGATATTCGGAGCCCGGCGATGACATGTTTGGCGAAGCCTTTGACGCGCTCCTGGAGCATCCCCGGATTCGGGATCTTCTCGGTCGCCTCAATCATGTCCTCGACACGGCAGCCGGCTATGCGGAGCATCTTCCGCGACCGCCAGCTCGACCAGGCGGCGGTTACGAGGCCGAATGGCCCCCGCGCGCCGCCAAAAAAAGCCGGCGAAGCGCGCCGCCGCCGCGGCCCACGACGCCACCGCCCGAAGCTGCAACTCCCCGTAGTGTCTTGGGTTTCTCGCCCACGGCAACGCTCACGCGACAGATCATTCAAGCCCGTCGGCGCGACCTCGCGAGATTGTTTCACCCGGACCGAGACGGAGGTGACACCGCCGCCATGCGGCGCGTCAACGAGGCTGCGGACGCCCTCCTCAAAGAAGTCTCTTGAATTCTCGCGGCGCAGGCGGCGTAATCACCGTGTGGCCCTAACACGTCGATTTGACGCGCTCTTTGCGCGCCACGCCGGAGCTTTGCCAGTCACGTTCTTGCGGGCCCTGGCCAGCCGTGAGAGCAACCTCAACCCTCAAGAGTCGAGGGATCCGGCGTGGGGGCTGATGCAGGTCGTGCCGGTTGTGCGGCGCTCCTTCAATGATCGCTACGGAACCTCCTACTCCAAGCAGGATTTGCTCAACCCGGACGTAAACGTCCGCATGGCGACCGACCTTTTGAAGCGCATTGTTCGGGGATATGCCAAGCATCCGTCGCCCAACATGCAGGCGAACTGGCAAAACCCCGAGTTTGTGAAGCTCCTGGTGATGGGCTGGAACGCCGGGTATTCAGAGGCCGCCGGCGTGGGTAAGGTGGCCCGATACCTGGAAGCGCGAGGCATTCCAGTCACTCATGACAACGTTTACCGCCATGCTGCGGCGGCGGGCGCCACCAAGTGGCTCCAGTTGGATAGCCGCCGTCGCTGGCAGCGCTCAGTGGTTGATCTATTTTACGCAGAGGGTGGCGACGAGCGTCGGGTAAGCAGTACCATGTGGAAGCTAGCCGTCACGGTCGCGGTCGCTTACGTCGCTTACCGCGCACTCGCCTAAGGGCGGCAGGGAGGGTTCATGGCTGATCAGCTGTTTAATCCGATGGCGCCGCCGCCGCCGTCTTTTGCTCCGCAGGCGCCTTCGGCCGCCGGGCGCGAGCCGTCGAGGCGAACGGACACATACACGTTCGTCACGCAAGTGGGCGGCAATCGGCTCCTTTACTCCGCGGAGGACTGGGTGCGCGTAAACTTGCGGTTGGAAACTGCGGGCCCGGTGGTTGTTTCCACGCGAGAGGACGTCGTTCCGGTCCTTAGCGGCAAAGGCATCGAAATTCCCGATGACGACGATTTGACGTTCGTTCTACCGCGCGGCAATCGCCTGTTCTATTCTGCGGAATCCGTCAATCGCGTGCGGTTTTTCGTGGAACCCATTCCATGGCTGGAGACGCTTCTCCGAGTGATTGACTCGGGCTTTCGCAGCCTGTTGGCTGCCCTTTCCACGTCGCGGATAAGTCGCCGATGAGTTTCCCATTTAATCCATCGTCTGGGGCAGTGCTTGGAGGCGCCGAGTTTTGGCGCTTGAGCACGCTAATTGAAACGTCCGGCGATCTTTACACGGCCGACTCGTCCCTGCGCGCCATTGCTCTGGGCCCTAACTCAGACGTGGCGCAGGTGCAGCTCACCTACATCGACGCAAACAATCGTCTGCGGTCGGGCTCGATTATTCTTGACGCACGCAAGGCTCTCGTGGGGCGCCTCGATGCACTCCTGACGCAGCAATACTCCAGCGGGCAGCGAGGGCAACTCTTTATTACGCTCCTAGACTGGATGCCCCCGGCAGGATTTCAGCCAAACGATTTTCTTGCCAACGACTTTCTGTCGATGATCACACCGCGCTTAGATCTTCTTGGATACCTCAAGGAGCAGCCGACCTATATCAGCGCTCGTGCTGACGCCGTGTGGGAATTTGATACGGTGCAGAATGCACCCGGTGCTCCAGCGCCGCAGACCTGGTATGGCGTGCCAGCGTACGGGCGGCGAACGCTGGATGTCGGGTTTAAGCTCATCGACAACGACCTAGCGATGCCCGATGCGGACATCACTGTGTTCGGGATCAATTTCACGAGCACCTACGAAGCGGACTTTACCGATACGGGCTACCAACAGGAGCAACTGGCACAGCAACTCACCATCGTCCCCGGGGATGGCGTCGACTTTCACCTGGAGGCAGAGGCCGGCGGCTGGGATTACTATCTTTTCCGCGTCAACGGAAGTGCCGGAGCGGCTTTCCCTTTGGCGCAGCCCAATGCAATCTCGCTCAAGATTACAACGAGGGACTGATGGCTACAGCAAACGATCTAGGAGAAGCCGCTGCCTTGACGGCGCGGCAGGCTGGCGCCTCGGGGCTTTTGGCGAATACGTTGCTAACGACGCTGAGCGCCTGGAATAGCCAGTGGACGTCGGTGCTTGCCGGCGACACGCCCGACGAGCAGACCGTGCAAAACTGGGAGGTTCTTTCCCGAAGGCTTCAGGGCGAGTTGTTCTTTGAGACCGGCGGCAGCACCCAGACCGATGGCGCTCAGGTGCAGCGAGTCATCGAAATCGTGGCTCGCACGTGCTATGCAGCGCAAGGAGCCGAGGCAGCGGGCCGCATCAGCGGCGCCGATGCGGCGGCTATCCTGGAGGACTGGAACGATACCTGGGGGGCTGTTCTGTGATCTCTCCGCTCGCCAGGCCCTCGACCGACTTTGGGCATCGACCGGCGAGCTTCATGCGCATGCGCTCGACGCCGGTCTACGGCGTGACAGTTCACACAACGGGTTCTGGCCTTCCCAAGAAATCAAGCGCCCTTACCCCTATGGCAACGCTACAGCGCGCCGTGCGCTACTACACGGACTCCGGCGGGCCGTCCTATGTCATTGGATGGGATGGGACCATCGTCGCGACAGCCGACACCGAGAAGCGACGCACCCATCATCAGGGCATCGCATCCGCGGAAAAGTCAAAATATGCGTCGGGGCAGTGGCAGCGAGAGGTGTCTCCGGCAGGGCTTCGCATCTGGCAGCGCCGATGGCCTGGTCGACGAAGCCCGATTGAACTGGTGCCAGATCGAAACCTAAGCCATACAAACGATTACTGGATCGGCATCGAGCTGATCCCCGTGACGGATGGCTCGACGACGTGGTTTCCGCCGAAGGCGCCAGGAAGGCGATTTAGCGCTGCGCAGCACGAGTCGCTAGCAAAGTTGCTCACAGATATCGGCAAACGCCATGGCCTTCCTTCCGGTTGGAAAGAAAGCGCGCGACTTGTCGCGCATTCCGATATCAATCCTCTTACTCGCGACACGAGGGCCATGCCGATGTGGGATCCCGGCTTCACGAACCTTGACTGGAGCTTTGTGAAAAGTGGCGGCCTTGGCGGGTTTGCCATTCGCGCAGCCGCCGCGATCGGGATCGGGTACGCGCTGGCCAAGTACGTTTTTAAGTGAGGAAGCATGGGCACGATCACGGTGGCCCTTCCCGTCCCTGCGGGAACGGGCGTGGGCGGCGCAGTTAGCACGGCGTCTCTAAATATCGACAAGACGGTCGTCGTTGGCGGCGAGTTTCGAGGGTCTCTTATCATCGAAGCGTCCGCAGGTGGCTTATCGTTCTGCCAGGTGGCGACATTCACGCAGCCAGGCAATCAGCGATTGACGATCTGCGCAGACGAGATGCGAGTCCGTGTGCCAGGGCCGGCAGTGGTCGCGAGCGTCGACGTAGGGGCGGCAGACGCGGGCTGCGCTTTTTCTGGGGCACTCGATGTCCCGGCCGGCAATGGGCTGGGGGCTCCGACCAATATTGCGACTCTTGGGACCTTGATGACGGCGCTTGTGGGAGACGCCGACTTTACGGGGACGCTGGAAGTCCTCATTAGTTATGACGGGGTTGACTACTCGCAGGTGTTTGCGACGTTTACCCGAGCAGGCTGTAAGACCAGGTCGGCGCCGGCGATTTTTTGTCGCGTGCGTCGCTCAGGGGTCGTCACAGGAACTCCGACGCCGCAGGTGCATATCGGCGCCCAAAATGACTTTGCGACAACCACCGCCGCCCCGACAGGCGGCGTCCTGCCATTGCGCGCTGGTCCGATTTCTGGGACAGGGTTTCCGTCCGGCGAAATCGCGCTCGTGGACCCCCTGGGGCCGAATGCCGCGGACGATGGAAGCCTTGCGACACCATTTTTGACTCTTCAGGGCGCCATTGACGCCTCGGTGTTGCCTACAACGTCAGCGGAGGCCAACCAGAGGTTTGTTGTTCAGGTTGTTCCAGGGGCCTACGACGAGGACCTCACGGTTCCGCCCGCGCGACGCATCTTGTTCAACTCGTCCGGAGGTGTGACGCTGGGTGACGCAGCGTTGGCGGGCGGCGCGTCGACCACGCCAAGAAACGTCACGGTTCAAGTCGATGGAAGCCTAGAGCCGGCGGGGATGGTTCCGTCAACAACCTTCACGACGACGGAAGACGTCAATGGGTTCATTGGCACCCTAACAACCTTTGCTCTTGGATGGACGATTTCCGGAAGCGTCAATGTTACAGATGTTGGCGGTGTCGCGAGTGAGCACGCGCTGATCTTCGGGAAAGTGCGCATCGAAGGAAATGTCGACGGAACGGGTGATGCGACAGGTGGATCGGAGCCTCTGATCGGGTTTTCGAGCTGCGTAGTGCAGGGAACAATAAACTACCCCCTGGCCGATCTTCTTCTTTCGAACAACTCCATCTACGAGGACCTTGTCACCCTCGATCAATATGGGCTTATCGAAAATTGTCGCTTCGAAGGGGGTATGACCATCACGTCAGTGCCCGTGATTCCTCCGCCACGGGGGCTTGTGAACACCAACCTTCAGGGGACGTTTACCGGCCCAAGTAGCTCCCTGGTCATCGATTCGGAATCCAATCGAATATTTGTCGAAAATGGTGGGGTTCTTGCGGGCGGGGCAACTCGGCAGTTTCGCGGCAGTGCAAACTCCCAGTTCTGGGGCAATACATCTATCGCGGCAAGCGCGGACACGCGCTTTTTGCAGTTCGGCTTTGGCACAGGGACGGCCCCGACCACGCCAACGTTTCAAGTGCTGGCCGGGTCATCGGGCACCGCGGTCGCGATCATTGCGACGCACGGAAGCTCCGCCGGCAATGGGGCTCCCGTCGACTATCGGCTTCGAGTAAACGGAATCGATACGGCGCTTACGGTCTCGCTCGTCACGGGTGCGGAGGGGACCGCAAGTGCGACAGCCGAGGTTGATGTCGTCGCAGGCGACCAGATCGACGTCGTGGCCGTCAAGGCCGCCTCAATCGGCTCGGGGGGAATCGACGTGTCCGTGCAAATTCTTTCCTTCTAGCGTAAGCTCGCGAACAACGTTTGCCGCAGCTCAGCGTATGCTGAGGCATGCGTTGGTATCGGGTTGAGAACGCCATCACCAATGATGCGCGGACGGCGGCGGCATGGTGCAAGGATGGGGGCGTCGTCGAGGTTTTGACGGCGCCTGTGCATGGCCCAGGAGTTCCCATCGAGCGTTGGTGGAAGCTCAAGGGGCGCTGGGTCTCCCTGTAGGGCGCTACTGCCATTGGCAGGGGAGGCTTAGCATGACCTCCTCTTTGTTCTTCACCCAGCGCTCCTCTTCCGCAGGTGTGCTGCGGGTGCAGTCCTCGACGTCCAGGGCACTGATGCACTCGATGTATGGGTAGCCGCACTGCTCTGCGCGCGTGCAAAGAGCATGAAAAGTGCGCTCGCAGATTTCGCGAGGAGCGACGAGCGAGGCGTCTGGTGGCGGCGCTGCGTCGATGATGTGTGGCGAGGCCGGCGGCGGCGCGCACCAGGCGCCGCAGGAGACCCATGCCGCCGAAATTGCTAACGGAAAGAAAGCGTAACCTAGAGCGCGAAATCCGCGCGGTCTCGCTCGACCTTGAGGCGCATGTCGATTCGCTGCATCAGGCGCACGAAGGCGGGGATATGACGTCCATCGAACCACGATGTCTCCTTCTTCTGGCCGCTGTGCTCGTAGGCGCGGAAGAACTGAAACGAATAGTTTTCCATGCCATTTTTGTTGCGGCGCTTGGTGATGCGCACAGAGACGCCGTCCGGGTCGGCCAGGGTGTCGACGGGAGAGTACGCGGACGACTTAAACGACCGCTTGTACTCGACCTTAGGAGCAGGCGCATGCCGGCGGTGATAAGAATTTCGCTGCATTGAGTCCTCAGATGCGCATGTTGCGCGATTCGTGCGTGCGTCCCATGGGCCATACGACTAAGCGCTGGCCGCGGGCGAGGGGGAGTTGTCCTTGGTAGCGAGAAACGAATTCGACTTTGGCGCTCGGGTATCCGCGCGCGGTGACGGTGTAGATGCGGCCGTCGACGTAGCGGATCTTGTAGCGTTCCTTGATACCTACCGTCATGTGTCTGATTTAAGCCTGTCGCGCATGCGATCGGCAACCACATCCAGCTCCTCTCGGCGGGAATGGTCGACGTATTGCGCAGCGGTCGCAATGTTCGCCCACCCCATGTGGTCGCGCAGCTTGGCCAGATCGCCGCCCACTTCCTCCAGGAAATGCACTGCATAGGTGCGACGAAGCCGGTGCGGGCTCACGGCCCCGTTTCCCAATCCGGCAGCCTCAGACAAATCGGCGAACTCGCGCTGAATGCGAAGAACGGCGGCGTCGGCAGGGCAGCGGGCGCGGGGGGAGATGAGGTCAGCAACGATGTTCCACGGGGCAGAGAGCGGCAGGAGGGCGAGGTAACGCTCAAAGGGCCTCGCAGTCCATCGAAGAGTTGTGCCGCCCTTGACCTCAAATGCAAGAACGCCCGTGCGCAACGCTTCCTGGGCTTGGAGACGTTGAATGTCGCAGGCATCCCCCACGCGAAAGCCGCGAACGCAGATGAGTCCGGCGATTGCCCTGACAGCTGCCGGAGCCGCAAGCGCATCGACGGCCTCGATGACGGCCTGCCACTCATCCAGCGACAGCGGAAATTTCTCTTGGACCCGCCGGGCCGGCGGGAGGTGGATGGAGTCAAGAAGGTCGCCAAGGTCGCGATTTTCCGTGTAGCGAGCCCAGGCGCGCAACGACGCCAGTGTGACGCGCCGAGTCTTCGGCGCGTAGTCTTTGCTGACCAGGCGATCGGTGATGTGGCCGCACGCGAGAGACTTGCGAACCTCTGCGGTGTACGCGGCAATGGTCTTTGCCGAGCTTCCGCGACGTCGAAGCCAGGAGGAGAACTCACTAAGGGGCGGATCGGGCACGTTTGACCTTGTGGTCACGGTTTGGTATAGTTTGTGCCTCTCCGAGTGGGTTTACCCAGACTGTGTCCTGCAAAGGAACGCTCGGGGCAGTTCCTTGGCCCCCGCCAGTACCTCCTGGCGGGGGTTTCTTTTTGGCTTATGGTGCCTAAGGGATGGGGATCATCATACAGGGCGGTGGCCAGGGAGCCGCAGATTTCCTGGAATACGTTGCGCGCCTGCTTCGCAAGGGCGCCGTCAAAGCGCTTTCCATTGCGATGGCCGAAAACGGAGAGATGCGCGTCTCAGTCGTCTTTGCTGACGGGTTCCCGCCGGGCATCGAGCCGTATGACCCGCGAGACCCAGAGGTAGAAGCGCCAGGAGGAGACGACGTCTAGCGGAAGAGAGGCAGCTGCTCGCCGTGCTGTCGATGCAAGTCGGCCTCGGGACAATTCGCCCAATGCGGTTCGTAGCCATCGACCCAGCGCACGATCTCGCCATCGACGACAACGGCGACTCGTCGAGGTTGTCGCTCTAGCGGCATCGGGCGCCCGTGTTCGGTGTCTGCCCAGAAAATTTCTGCGTCGCAACTTTTACACAACGCCATTGGTTTTTGCCCTCTCCACCACAGCGGCGGTCGAGACAGGCCAAAAGACAAGGTGGTGTTGGTCAGTGAACGCCTCGAATGCCTTGTGTTCCTTAGGATGACCGCGATAGTCATCGCAGACAAGGAGTCCTCCACCACGGAGCTGCGACCAGGCGGCGTTTAGCTCGAACGACATGTTGTCGTATCCGTGGTCGCTGTCGTGGACAAAGACGTCCCAGGGGCCGCCAATCTTGTCAAGCGCGGAAATGCTTCGCTCCGGCAAGAACGTCCATCGGTCAAAGGGTAGTTTCACCCCAAGATGCTTCGTGAGCGTGGCCTCAGCATGGCGTTGCGAGGGATGCACAGGGTCGCAAGAGACTAGCTTTCCAGACCCATTGGCCTGTAGAGCGTGAAGAATAAAATAGGTAGACACGCCCAGTCGGACGCCGGTCTCGACGACAACGCGAGGCTGGACGATGCGGAGGATGGCGTAGAGGTAGTCCTGGTAGCGAATCGGACCCGACCGATGCACGTAATTGCGCCTCGGCAACGTCAGCGCCTCCGTCTGGAGTTGCTCACGCAAGCCGCGCGGGTCGGCGACGCCTTGGCGCTCGGCCAGCTCCTCGACGTATTGCCAGCCGCTAACCTTCCCGCGCATGGGCGTTCTCCTCGATAAGCCGGCCGGCCGGCGCGTTTTCGCCGTCCCAAGAAAAAAGGTGGCCGTCCTGGCCGTCGTCACGGGCTCGCTCTTGGCGAATGACTGCCTCTAAAGGGCTACCTGAGCGGATAGGAAGGTCGGCGAGGGCGCGGCGAATGCTTGTTTTGCGAGCCATCGCGGCCCAGTGGTCGCGCCAAGGGCCGTCGTCGGAGCGCTGAGACTTGCTGCGATAGAAGTCGACCTCGCGACGGGTAAGAGGGTGAAAGCTAAAAAGACGCTGTTCATGAACAATCACGGTGTAGACGTGCGTCACGTCGCCGCGATCATCGGCAGCGGATGGTCGGTGGACGAAGGGTGCGGAGCCCTCCCATTCGCGCTCCCACGCAATGGAAAAGTCGTCGCGCTCGTAGACTAGGCGAGTGAAGATGCCAGTCACTTTAGCCGACTCGTAGGCAAGGGTCATTAGGCCCTTGTACCCGAGCATGAACTGGACCTCGCGAACGTTGCGCTTGCGATTCTGGTAGGGGACCAGGTAGCCAAGGGCAAGGTGCGGATTGGGCTCGATGCCGTACCAGGCGGAATCCATCAGCGCCATCACCCAGCTCGCCGGCGTGCATTCCAGGAGCTTGGGGTTCTGCGTAGCCGCCGCAACCGCAAGGTCAATCAGTCGGTCGGAATTCAGCTCGCGACCGCGGCACATGCCGGCCAGGACGCTGGAGCGGTCGTGAAGGTAGCGAACAAGGTGTTTTCGCCGCTCCTTCGGGTCGCGCACAAGCGCGGTGTCGTCGGACATTGTGATTAGGACTCCAGGTGGCACGCGAAGCGCCGAAAAGGGTCGTGGCGGTGCTGATTGACGAGTTCATCAAGCTCGGAGGGCGGAAGCTCCATGTCGCGAGCCAGGTCGCGGGCGACGGCCTCCCAGTTGACTCGCCCGCGTTGCATGGCCCACGTGATGCGCCCCCAGTCACCGCGGATGCCTTGGGCGTCACCGACCATATCGCAAAGATGTGCGCGAGCGATGCGAAGTTCTGCGTCAATCCGCTTGGCGAGCTGGCGCGCGTTCTCGTATGCTCGCACCCAGACCTCAGCATCCTCGGGGGCGTCGACGATTTCTGGTCGGTCCACCTTCGGATGGCGATGCTTGGACAGGTAGGTAGTGGTGGCCTCGGAGAAGTCGAGGCTTGGAGGGACTTGAGGAAGCACGTGCTTGGTCCAAAATCGATAGCCGACGTCCTGCAAGATCTCTCGCAGCTGGAGATCGGGGGCGAAACGCCAGACGTGCAGTTTGCGGTTGGAAAGAAAAAAGGCGGCAACGTCGACTTCGTCCATGCCGGTGCAAGCCATCTGCCATTCGATCTGGTAGCGGACGTACGCGGGAATGCCTTCCGTGTCGGCCGGATCCCACAGAGACGTCGATCCGCCGACCATCTTGATCTCGACAATGCGCTTGAAGGTGTATGGGTCCTCCGAGCCGAAGGGAACGACCAGCCGATCCGGCGTGGCGAACATCCATGGATTGTCTGGGTGAACGGTGCGGCACGTT
This sequence comes from Kiloniellales bacterium, assembly GCA_033720555.1. Taxonomy (GTDB): domain Bacteria; phylum Pseudomonadota; class Alphaproteobacteria; order Kiloniellales; family JAKSDN01; genus CALJXB01. Next base: position 11,122 of record JAWWCG010000001.1, read on the forward strand.
CGGGTCAGCTCGTCGGTGCCGTTGAGCATCTTGTGCTGGTAGAGCCGACCGATACCGTCCTCCAGGAACGAGCCCGCAATCATCGATTCGGTGGTCGCGCCATGTTCGCCGAACACCTTGGAGTTCCAGACGGACATGGGCGTTGCATTGTCAAACGGAGCGCCGCCGGCGATGGCCGCGATGTCGCTGGATCCGATGCCGGCTCGGCGGGCCTCAAGTTCCTCAGCGGAAAGCATGGGCGCACCCTACGGGACGCCTATGACAGTCCAAAAGTCAAGACCAAGCGGGCGGAAACGAAGCCGAGGAGAGATCTCCAAGAGATCTCGGGGTGTTGCATTTCCAAGTGGCAGCCATTGCGCCACTCCCGCGGGTGCGCGACAGTGCGGTCAATCCGGAATACGGATTTTCAGGAAAACTTCAGTGTGATGGCCGATACGGGCACATCATGTCGTGCCGCAGGTTGCCATACACGTCGCATTGCGCGAATGTATCTCACGCAGCGGGCGAGCTATCGCCGCTGCGTGCGGACGCGCTTGCTGCGTTGGCAGGCTGGGGTGGTTGTGGACTTTTGCGGAGGGAGGGCTGCCTGACGCCGAGCGGCTAGCCAAGGGATAACGTCGCCCGAAAATGGCGCACGCCGGAATGAATCGAGGAACCCATTCCGGCGCGCTAGAGCCCCGCTTTTGTACCTTTGGCGGGGGTGATGCCGGGCGCGGGAACCGCGGCACCGCCCGTGCTCCTGATTCGCTTTGACTTGAGGGAATGCAGGAGACTTGCAGCCTCACCGACGAGCTTTTGATGAATACAATCAGTGAGTCACTCGATACTACGAGTTTTCGACCGGCGGGCCAAACCTTTGCGCCCGAAAACGTACGGGGAAATTCGCCTGATCCGACTGCTGCGGGCGGACCCTCAAAGAATGAGTTGACATCGCGCCGCCGTTCAGGCACGCGCAAATCAAACTCAAAATCAACATCTCTTACTCCTGGGCCTTCGGCCCAGGGAGTAAGAGAATCAAAATCAAACGCGCGCGCGCGCATGAGGGCGCGCGCGTGCGCGGAGATGACCGCCGCCGATGCGCCCCACGGGCGCGAGCTTCGCGCCTCGCTGGACGACCTTACCGCGACCCAGTTCGTGCAGTTCGAGGACGTCTTCGCGAGCCTGGTCGCCCGCGCTCGGAGCGAGGAGTACCGCGGGTGGTATCCCACGGGCTGGTGGAAACGGACCGACCCAGAGACCGTCGGGTGCTTCGCCTGGGCGCAAGAGCATGGCCTCGCGCACTACCTGCTGGATTCCGAATATTTCGAGTATCTTCGAACCGTTGCCATCCCGATGCACAACGGCCTGCGCACGACCAAGCGACGTCTGCGGGGCCTCGCGCCGCGGATCGTTCTCACGCCCAAGTGGCTCGTGGCGTATCGCGACCACGTGCGCTACGGGGCTCGCTCCGCTCGCGGCAACGAGGGGGGGAGGGTTCCGGATACCCCTCGCCATGCGCCATCTACGGCGCCTGAGCGAGCCGCTGTGCCACGCAAACGCTCTACCCGGGGGCAGCCACCAGGGAAGAAAAACGTCGCGCACGAGCGATTTGAGCCGCTGGATGCTCCGCCGAGGGATGCGACCCCCGAGGAGGCGCGCGCCTGGCGCGAGAAGCACAATCTCGTTTCGAGCGTCGCCGAGTTCGACCTGAGCTTTCTCGACGATGATCCAACGCCATCACGGACGTCTCCGCCGCCGCCTGTGCCGCCGGCGGCCGACGACGAGGTCCCGAGCCTGGAGGAGCTGCGCCAAGACCTTTTTCAGACCGGCTCGCTAGAGTCGAGCGATGACGAGCCCTCGACATTTGACACCCGACCAAACCGTCCGCTGGAGGGAGCGCAACGGTTTTTGTACGCCGGCGGACGCGAAGGCCGCCCTACAGCGGCTCCAGGAGCTGAAGGCGACGGCGCCGCCACGTCGATCGCCGACGCCCTCGCGCGATTGGGAGGAGGAGCGGCGCCGTAAGAACCTGGTCGGCCGTCGTGAGCTAGCGCGGGCCATCCAATGGCTGGAGCGGCGAGGTCTTTAGGCCAGACGCTGCCAGGAGGAGTCCGCCCAGCAATCGGCGGCGTCATAGCGCCCTTGCGTAACGCAGCCTCGATAGAAGGCATCGGCTGCCATGTGCTCAGCGGCGTACTGGTGGGCCTCGCGACGGGTCCGGCCATAGAACGTGTGCGTGATGATTGGATAGCCCGTAACTTCCGGGCGGAAAACTCGGATATGGTAGGCCCACTTTGGTTTCATGACATGAGAGTCGCTCCAAACGGCTTGGTGCGTCTATAGTTTGCGTGTGCCCCGGGGCGGGGCGGTCCACCAAGGGCGCCAGCCATTGCGTCCTCGTTCCTTCCGTCTCGTCTCAGGGGCACACCTTTTTGCGGAGAGGCGGGGTGATGACGGGACGGGTTTTGGTGTGCGACGTCTGCGGCGAGCAATCGACAGTGTTCGTTCGCGTGACGTTTAAAGAGATGCGCGTGCAGATGCGGCAGCTCGGCTGGCGCTGCGGCAAAGACGAGGATCTTTGCGCGGCCTGTCGAGAAAAGCGCGGCCGGGCGTGGTCCTGCGGCTACTGCGACACCCCTGGACACAACATTCGGGTCTGCCCCGAAATTCAGGGGAGACTGACGTTGTTTCGCTCGCTTGTCCACAAACGAGCCTTGAAGGCGAAAGCCGAAGTCGTCACGATGGACGGGTAGCGGAGCGAGCAGTTGGGCTTGCCCGCGAGGGAGACCAAAATGGCACGCTCAAAAGCAAAGAACCTCACCAAAGCCGTCGCAAAGCGCAAGCGCTCCTCGCCCATCAGCGCGGCTCCTAGGTCAAATCCGCCCATCGGTTTTGATGTGGCGTACGTCGTCGTCCCAGCCCTTGGAGCCTATGCGGGGACGCGACTTGTCGGACGAATCGCGCGAGGAATCGCCAAAAAGCGTTCGCCGAAGATGGCAAAGCATGCCGGCGCCCTGGCGCCGGCTCTTTTTACGGCGGGGCTCTGGGCAACGGTGCATCGATTTGACCGGCTCCTGCCGTATCACGATGGCATCCTCGCCGGGTCCTTTGTCGCGTCCGTTCAGTCGCTCTTGCAGAATTACGCTCCCATGTGGGGCTGGGTCCTGGACGACTTTCACGACGAGTCGGCAACGGCCATGGTCAATGAGCGCCCGCCGCCCGACAAAAACGCAGTCGCCGAGCTTCCGGAAGAGTCAGCAACCTCGCAGGGGGCCGTCATCATCGATGATTACTCCGGTGAGATCCTCGACGACTTGTCCGACTTGCCCGAGCTTCGCGAAGGGATGCACTGATGCTTGGCTGGCTTCTAGGCCCACGATGGGCATGGTTTGCTGCTGGCGCGGCAGCCATGTGGTGGTACGAGAACAAGATCAAGGAAGCGCCTCCGAAGTTTTCATCGGCCGCGCTGGCAGGCACAGACCGATACGTATGCCAGGAAAGCCCCAAGGGGCGCCTCTGTTACGACAAAAAGCTCAAGCGGTATGTCTCGACCAACTACTGCGATAGCTACCATGAGCTGGAGGCGGCTTTCTGATGGCTGGGAAAGTTGCTACTCGGAAGAATCCTCCCGTTAAGGCGGATCACTTTTATCACTATTCAGATCGGCCGATGGCGCCGTCGTACCGTGATTCAGTGGAGTTTGGCTCAACGCCTACCGGAGTCTACTTTTACCAAGCCGATGCCTTCAAGACACCAGGTGTCAACTTTGGGGCAGGACGTAAGCATGTCCATGTCGCGCGTTCCTTGGTTCCGGTTCTGAATCTCCGCGACTACACGAAGGAGCAGTTGCGGCAGGACCTGGCGACGCTCCGCGATCTTGTCGGCAAAGAGCAGATCGAGCAGATCCTGCGTCGCTGGCCCAAGTATAAGAGTCAGTTCGGTGCAGTGGCGACGTTGCCGGCGGCACAGTTTTGGTACGTGCTTACCAAGATCTGGGATCCGGGCGACTCAGGGTTTGATGTCATGTTCGTCCGCGACCCTGACGACCCGGATGATGCGCCAAGTTTTGGCGATGTGCGCTACCCCAACGATGCAGTCCTTGCAAACCGTTTGCTTCGGGCGCTTGGGTATCGCGCCGTCATGGATCCCGGCCTTGGCATCATCTATTCGGGGGAGCCCGTGCAAACGTTTTTTACGGACGATGACGCCTTTGAGCTAGTTGATGCGTTTCCGACGAAGGAGCTTGTTCGACAAAACCCCACCCTAGAATTCTCAGACGACCGGCTCCTGCTGGAGTCGTTTGAGGACCTGCACGGCTACAACGGGCCTGATGGGGTCACGTTCGAGTACGATGCCAGCGGCAACGCGGTGGCCGTTTACCTCACCGAAGCCGGGGCGCGTGCCATGCTGGCTGATGCCATCGAGTATGGTTACGAGTCCGTTGAGTTTGCATTGAAGGACGGGCTTCGTTCGAATCCAACGACAGGCATGACGGCGAAAGGGCGTCGCATGGAGCGCCACGTCGCCAAGTCGGGCAGCGCCTACGCCCCCAGCGCCGTCGTCTACGCTGCGGCAAAGCGTGGGACGAAAGGTCTCGTAACGAGGGAGTGGGCTAAGAAACACGGGTACCCGTCGCCGAATCCCGCTGTGGCGATGCACCCAGACCTTTTTGAAGGCGAAAGCCCGATCTACGTTTCGATGGAAAAGCTCTCGCCCGAGCAAATCCGAGCGCTCCCTCTTAGCGCCTTCAATGAAAAGGAGTGGGAGTCGCTCGACCCGGAGGACCAGAATTACATCATTGAAAACGATCCCAAATACGGCGAGATCGTTGAGCAGGCGAAAGAAGCGTACGAGGCGGCCATTCCTGAAGATTGGGATTGGTCAGACATTGTTGACGACGACGCAGAAGAAATGGTGCGGGATGATTTTGGCGCCATGAGCGAGTCCGATTTTTCATCATGGGTAGCAATGGCGCGCAGAAAGTCGGGCGACCCAAGTTTGCGGGCGTTGATTCATCGGCTTGAAGAAGCCGGCATGGATAGTTCCGATGTGGCGGACAATCTCGTCGAGGCTTTAGCAGACGAGAGCAATTGGAGTTTTTCGGCCGCAGATTGGGGTGAGGGCGGGTTCCTCACGTATCCCGTGGACGAGTATCCCGTGGAGATTGATTGGTCGACCTACGTCGACACGCCGATGGCAGACCTTCCTGTCGCGGTGCGAAGATATGTGGCGCGGCAAATCGAAGAGTACACCGAGGGGCGCATCGTCCTTGACGAACGAGATATCGCGCAACGCTACGGGACGTCGGTCTACGTCGACACGGGTCGTGTTGGGATTGGTGACCCAGATTTGGAAACCATCGAGGAAAGCATTAAGGAGGATGTGGGACTCAATTTTGTGGATCCGCGTTCGTATGAGGAACGCAAAGCCGCGACGTATCGTGATGGTTTCTACATCGTCGAGTTGACATCGCCGGAATTACGCAAGGAGGGCGAGGAACTCGGGCATTGCGTCAGCGATCCAAGCATGGGCTATATGCGCGCGATTGCGGACGGCGAGGCGCGCATTTACTCGCTGCGCACGGGCAAGGATCGCAGCAAATTTACGATCGAAGTTCAACTAGAGGACGATAAGCCCTATGCCGTTGTTCAGGTGAAAGGCAAGGCGAATCGAGTGCCCGGCTGGGGTCGCGAGCCTGGCGAAGGCAAGTTCAAGATTCAGGAGGTGTCGATGCTCCTCGACTTTATCGAAAACAAACTGGGCCTCGATCCCGAGGACGTCGAAGACATGGAGCCTGCGCTCCAGCATCTTCACAACGAGCGCGAGGCAGGTCGCGGCCAGCTCATGAAGATCAACCCGGGCTGGCGTCCGTCTCGCACCTTCTGCATGCCGAGCGGCGGCGGTGAGCGCAGTGCTGACTGCCCTCACGGGCGGTGCCTGCGATGAGCTATATCCCCGTCGGTTTCACCGCTGCAGAGGAAAAGACACTTCTGGCCAATCAGAAAGCCATTCTTGATGCGCATGAGCGCCTTGCTCGTTCGCGGCGGATGACTCTAATCATCGGCGTCGCAAGCGCTCTGTTTGCCGCAGGACGCCTAGGGATTTTGGGCGTGACCACATACCGAGCACGAAAGCGCGCCTAGGTCTCGTTTTTTGGTCTCACGTTGACCTGTGCCCCACCGTGTGCTCTAATGCGCGGAGGAGGTGCAACTGTGTATGATTATTGCGAAAGAGGGCGGCTTGCCGCCGAAGATACCTGAAAAGCATCCCGGGCGCGCTTTCATTGCACGATGGGGATATGGCGATGCGGAGCTGCGCGTTTGGGAGAACATTGAAAAGCAGGATGACCGCGGCTGTTGGCGCTGGTGCGGAGGCGCCAGGCGCAACATTGTTTGCTTGGTCCGCCGGCGTCGCTGGCGTGAGCAGGTTCCGCGGCTGCTCTGGTACCTCATGCTCGGTGAGCCGGTGCGCGAGGGGTACTTTTTGGTCGCACAGTGCGACACGCCCGGTTGCGTGCAGCCGGCGCATCACAAGGAAGTCGAGCAAGGGAGCCAATTGACGATGGGAGCAAAAAAGAGAGGTCAGGCAAAGACGTCGCGACGTCGCCGCACCGAGGCCAAGGTCATTAACGCAGTGCGGAAGCTCGGGCCCTGTACGCGCGGCGAAGTGATTCGCGCGATCAAGGGAACGAACTACGTCTACGGAGTCGCAGGGGCCTTGATCCGTGACGGCATTTTGGAGGAAGACGGCGACAAGCGGCTTACGTTGGCGGCCGAGGAGGAGCCCCAGCCAACCCAGGTCGTGGAGGGGCCTGCCCCGGAGGCCGCAAAGGCCCCTGGCGAAGCGCCCGCCGAGTACGTGATGGAGTGGCGTCAAATGCCATCGCCCAAGCCAACGCTCTCACCCAGCGAGTATGCCCAGGCGATCGTGCGCTTTGCGACAAGCTGGGCCTCTCGGATGAGCGTCTTGACGGAGGAAGACGCGCAGAGGCAAGAGGCGATGGTCGCCGGCGGCCGTCTTGTTCGCGAGTATTTGGAAGCGATTGGCGCGGATGAAGAGACGCAGGATAGCGTGTCGTCGTTTTTGTCGATGGCCGAGGCATGCCTTGCGCAGCGGATGGACATTGCGGGGCTGCCCCAGATCTTTGTGGACATGACAACGTCTCGATGAACGAAGGTTGTTGGCGGGAGGTAACGCCGCAATCTTTCCAACGGAAACCCTGGGAGCGGAAAAAAGGGACTGCTCATGAGTGACAGAGAGGTTATAGAGGAATTTGTTCGGTTGCTTGTCTCGAAAATGGCAGAGATGGATGAAAGGCGCCTGGAAGCCTCGCTAAGGCTTGTGGAACGCCTTGAAGACGGCGATCCATTGGTTGCGAGGATTCTTGAGGAGGAGCTTCGCAAAGGGAGGGTGAGCTGATGGGGAAGAAGCGGCGAATTGGCCGAATGGAGGCAAGAAGCTCCTGGCCTGTAAAGAACAACAAGAAAACAAGAGGGACGGCGGCGGATCGCATTGAGTGGGTGCGAGAGCAGTGGCGCAATGATCCGCATATCACGATCAATGGCAAAGACGGGATGAATCAGCGGCTCCTGGAAGTGTTTGGTGTCGCCATGCGTGCCGAGTCCCTTATGGACATTCGCTCGGAGGTCAGGGCGGAGGCTGCTAAGGCTCAGAAGGAGAAGGAAAAGTTCTCCAATTCAATGAGCGAAAAAGTGCAGGCCATTCGCGAAAGTTGGAGCGAAAAAAAGGCGCCGCCACCGTTGAAGTTGGTGGAGGAAACGTCGGAGGAGAAAGGGGCAGGGGTGGTGGCAAAAAAGAAAAACTCCAGCCGTTCGCGTAGTGACACCCGCATTCGGCGCGAGTGGGCGCGCAGGCTGATCCAGGGTAATCCATCGTTCAGCAACCTGGAGGTAATGGAGGCCGTCCGCAATAAGTTTGGGATCGGTATGTCAGAACATACGGTCACGTCCATTCGCGGAATCGACCTAGGGGAAGGCTCTGGGCGAACGAAGTCAATGCGGGATGTACGCATTCGCCTCAGTCGCGCCAAGGAGCTTCTTCGTCGCGACCCGGATCTGCGAAACGAGGACTTGATTCCAATTCTTCGGCGCGAGTTCGGACTGGGGATTTCGCCTCGCTCGCTTGGCGATATTCGCCGCGTTCTTGGCATCGGTAGCCATTGTCGACAAAGGTATAATGAGTTTTTGAAACCTGGTGATGGGGAAGGGGGCGCGCAGGTGACGCCGTCGCAGCCGCCGTCGCAGTTGAGGGAGCAGGCGATGGAGGAAGTGATGGAGGAGCGTGCAAAGTCAAATGGCACCGACGGGCGCGATGAGACAATTCGTGTCGCGGTGCAGATGTTGATCGATGAGCTTCCAAACCTTCGCTCCCTGCGCATTGACATGGTCGATGGCAAGCCGCGGGTGTCGTACGACGTAGAAATTCGCAGCGTCGAAAGCGGCGAGGTCCAGCTGTGATTGAGGAGGGGTATTACCGCGAGAAATTGCTGTACGACCACGTTCTGGACGAAGGAGTTCTGGGTGGGGCGGGCAAGTTTTCAATCATTGACGGATATCGTCCGTCAGTCTGGGCCATCGATAACGTATCGCTGGATAGGCCGCGCACGAGATTGCATTGGCATCCTCCGGGCCACGCTGCGTGGTTTGAGTGGCGGTTGGACAGATCTGTCCCGGTATCCGGATTCGTCGCCGAACGAATCGGCTGTGCTGCGCTTACAGCAATGGGGTCGACGCTGGCCCAGTTTTTCGACCACGCAAAGCTGCATCGATTCTATCCGCTATCAGAGGGAGGCAAAGGCGGGTGGGTGATGGTAGAAAATCCTATCGAGCAGTCCGTTGAGGAGTTTCCGTTTGGCGAGCTTGGCCCTCTATTGATTATGCTCCTGGTCGTTCGCTACAGAAAACCAAATGGTTCTCGCGTGAATGCAATGCTCAGGCATCTCGTGATCGTCCCGGTTGGCAATGAGTATCAGGAGCTTGGAGCGTTTGTGGCCACCGGCGATGATTTCGACATGGCAAATTTGTGCTGGGAGGTTCGTTGTCGCGTGGGTGCTGCCATGACGATGTGGTCGCTTGGGACGCCGGTGGCGGAGCTAGAAGCGTTGCCAAAGATGCAGCGCGCGCGCCTCAAAAGAGACAGGCGGATTCTTTCCCCTTGTAAGATACTTGCGACGGATGCCTTCGAGGCGCTTTCTGAGGAGACGCTTAATACGCTTCTGGAGGCAGCCAAGGAGCGAAAAGGGCCGCTTGCTGCAAGGGAGGGGTGAGCGGCATGCAGGAGATGAATTCCAAGTTTCTCAGGAGCGTGAAAAATAGGACCATCCTTGGGTTCGCGCTGTATCTGCCCAGCGACGTGCTTCTACAGCCTCAGCGCCCTGGGCCCTTGGCCGAGTCTTTGCGTGACTCTGCTGAATTTTTGGAGAAATTGGCGGGAGCAGGATGCAATGTTTCCGTGGTTCGGCGTGACGGCTTGGTTTGTGCGCGCATTTCAACGACGGATCACGAACTTGCGAGAAAGGCAAATTTTGCCATTGTCAGCCTTGGGAATCAGCGAGGCGATGAGTGGGTTGGCGAAATTCGGGCGCCCTGGACCGAGCATGAGGAAGCTCTGACCGAGGAAGCGTTCGAGGAAATGCTTCGATTGTCCTGGAATTAAAGGTGAGAGGAACTGTTCCGATGATTAAGTCAGGGAGCAAGGTGGTGGATGAGCAGTGCCTTTATTGTTTAGAGCCCGTCGGGGAGAGGCGCCGCGACGATTCGTTTGCAGGAATATCGGACGTCGTCATGACGGCAGACGGACCGCGCCTGAGCCATCGGGCGTGTTCAATTCGGAATGTCGTCGGATCCGTGGCGCATCAAGAGAAGCGATGCTCCTGCTACGGGGGTACGTCGCATGACGAGGAGTTTGCTTCAGCGCGCGATGCAGCCATTGCGGCAGCGCGTCGGTTTTGCGAAAACGAAATGAACTAGGGGTTAAAAGATGACAGAAGAACGACGTCAGAACTTGCTCGCTATCATTGCAAAGACCGACAAGCTTTCGCACGACATACGCGCGCGCAGAAGGTAATAGCGATTCATTTTTTTGGAGATTGGCAGCTCTTGTTGGAGAGCTGGCGGCACATTACGAAGAATGTCTAAGCCAAGGTGTGGATTTCGAAAAGGATATGCGGCCGATAGAGTTGGAGACACAAGGCGCGGAAAAGTTTGGCACCAAGTTCAGCGAGGGCGGCGTTGGTAGTAGTCTCCAGGGTGCGGTAACCTCGCAGCCGAATCAGCGGCCTGTCGAGAGGGTGGGTTAAGGAACAAGGGAAAGTTTCGCTTTGAAGAAATTGGCATTGGCAGCGGCGTGCGCCGCCTTGGTGGCGGCGTGGACGGCGCAGCGCTCGGAGGCGGAGATTATCGAAATTTGGGGTTCTCATCAGTGCCCCATCAGCCATTACTGGGACGGCTGGAATTGCACCTATGGGCCCTGGTGGGACGGTAGCGGCGGCGATGATCCGCCCATCGATCCTGGCACCGGCGGATGCGGAGGCGTGTGCGGCGGCGATGGCGATGGCGATGGCGACGGAGGCGGAGACGACGATGACGATCCGCCAGAAGACGAGTGTGAGACCTGCCACAGCGTCTATGACAATTGCATGGCTGCGGCCGACGCGCAGCAAGATGCCTGCGAGCTGCACGGCAGACAGCGCGCGAATATGAAGTGCAACCTGGGAGTTGGCGGCCCTCCGGGCTATGAGGCGAGCCACACGTTCGGTGTGGGTGGTCGCTCGATTGCCGACCTCATCTCTGGGGCGGCAACAATTCCCGGCTTTCAGCCGTCGGACTTTGAATACGAGTGCTTTTCCGGGCCCATCGAGACCGGTGAGGACGGCCGGCCTGGCCGCCCGGTTCGCATCTGCGCATTCAACAATGCGGACTCCTGTCCGGCGACCTACCGCCAAGATATTCCATCGCTCACTGAGCACGTCGAGGAGACCTTTCAGGGCTCGCTCAACGTTAGCGGCATCGGCAGCCAGGGAGGTGTCAAGCGCAGGATCGACGTGAGCTGGGGCGGCAAAACCGGCTGGGCGTCTCAGTGCGCCGGGCTAGGCGATAAATTTGCCGATATGTGTCATGAACGGAGGTTCGAATGCACCAGCACCAACGGATGCTATTCCGTTATCTTCTAGCCGGCACTGCCGTGGCGGCGGTGGCCACGGGCGCTTTTTGGGCTTCGACTCGGCCTGCCCAGGCGCCCCTCCAGGCCGCCGCAGACGCTCCGAGCGGCATCGCCATCTCGGGCGTTGTGGCGGCCAATGAGCGGGCTCTGGCGGCCCCTGGCGGCCACCGGCGTGCGCTGCCCCAGCTGGCCGTCGAGCGCGAGCTGACGGCGGCTGAGGAGGCGCTGCCGGCGGCTATGCGGCCATCGGCCGAAAGCCTGACTCCGGTGACCGACCTGATGCCGCGCGTGCCACCAGGGGCCGACCTCGACGAGCTGCCGCCCATCGAGCGGGAACTGAGCCCAGGGCAACAGGCCAACCACGAGCGCGTCATGCGCGAAAAGAAGGCCGCCTACGAGGCGTGGGAGCGCGACGCCGGCCTTTCGCCCGGTCAGCGTGAGGCGTGTCGTCAGATCATGAGGGAGCTTCAGTGGCTCCAGGCGCAGGCGCGGGCGAAGTACCCCGAGGGGCTGCCGGATGAGTGCCAGGACCTGATTTGCTACTCGGAACTCTTGGGCCACCAGGAAAGCCTCCGTGAGCGGTTCCTGCAAGTCATCAGCATCGAGCAATGGGAGGCGTTCCTGGGCGTCTTCGGCTCGACGACGATGGTGATGGCCTACCTCGAAAACTACATGTTCCTCTACTAGCCTTTTTGGCGGCCCGCCGGCTCCCCCCCCCCTATTCGCTGCCCGTGGTGAGCGCCTCGGGCACCCCACACCGGCGGGCCGCCGTTTCTTTCCAAGCGCAACTAGTTATCATGAAACGTGTGGCAGCACGTCTGTGGGGCTTGCATGAAAGTTGGCCAAGACCGCGTAAAGAAGGTTCTGGCCTCTGGCTGGCGGCTGCACTACGGTCGCCTCCCCTGCTCCATGTGCGGACGCACGGTTATCTTCGCGTGGTCCGCTCAGCTAAGAGACGAGAGCTGCCCCGAGCGATGATAGCATCGCCTCATGCCCTTTCCCGTCTATGACATTGCGTCCGAGACCGCCAACGGGCGCGTAAACCTGTCCGACCTTCACGATGAAATCGTGGCGGCGGGGCCCTACACGCCAGTTTTTGAGGGCGTGACTCGATCTGGCGGCGACGTGACGGTTCACTTCGACGCCACGCCGCCCGTTCCTGAGCAGGTGACGGTGACGACGACCGTGGGTCTTCATCAGGGTGACCAAGCCGTCGAAATCGTCAGTATTCCGCTCGTGACGCAGGCGTTCAATATCACGAGCCCGGGGTTCACATTCATCGCCGGCGTGCAGCTGCGGCCGGAGATCTTGGTCAACTCGCTCGCAGACTCGTTCTTTCAGATTCGCGCCGTGACAAACGTTCTGGGGACCGGCGCGCGCCTTCGCCTCGTCGAGGAGGATCCGGAGCTGATCTCCGACGACGTGGTTCTCGGCGCACGCAACCTTGATGACACTGTCGGCGCGCTCATCACTCGCATTGTCAACGCCGATGACAACCCCCCTCGCGGTCGTCGGCGCGAGTATCGCCTAGAGGGTCGCCTCAGCACTGCTACGTCGGCGGTGATTCGCTCGGTTGTTCTCCGATTGATGGAAAACGTCCCCTAGGTCTGCATCCGATACAGTGCAATGAACGATCCCGGCGAAATCGAAGACGACGCCGCGGCGGCACTGGTGATGCACTCAAAGCCCAGGCTTGTGATGTTCGTGACGGTGTTGAACCACTGGCCGACGTATTCCCAGAGCCAGTGATCGTTTTGCGAGGCGTCGCCCAACTGCGCATGGCGTTGGCCGCCGGTATGACGAAACAAGCGGCGACCGTTCGGGCTTCCTGTGCGTGCATGGAGGAACCCCCACGAGTAGCTCGTGTACGGGGCGATCTCATCGTTGTCGGCAGTGCGGGCAACGAGTACGCCGTCAAGGACGCCGGAGGCATCGAGCAGGCCAGGCGATCCCAGGTCCCTTTGATACCCGATGGTCGTCGCGACTCCTGCGCCTGACGGGCTGGATCCGTTGATTGATACGCGGATGCGCAAATCCGCGGTAGTTGGGCTCACCCAATAAAGAAGCCATGAGTAGATGCGATCGGTGTCGCCGTCGAGGCCGGAAAACGTCCCGAACGTCGAGACGGCGGGCCCGGCTGGAACCGTCAGAGTCTGAAGATGCTCCCATGCGCCGCTCATTTAGAACTCCAGCTTCCACAGCGTCATCGACGACGAGGTGTCCATGTTTTCTGTGCTACCGGCAGCGTTCGCGTTTTGGCGATATTGAAATCGCAAGCTGGTCACGTTCGTCGCCGTATCGTTCCAGTAGATGTTTCCGGTACGAACCGGCGCTAGCGGCAGGTTGGGTAGCGTTCCTGTTGCATCGGGAGTGATGCGGCTGTCCTGGACATGAATCAGGCGCATGCCCGCGCCAGAGCGGGCAATGAAAATACCGAAGAACTGACAGATTGAGCCAGTTTGCGGGTTGGTGTCCGCGATGTCGGCGCCTGCAATAACGGCAATCGAGCCGGCAAGGTTCGAAAATCGAAGAGAACCCTGCCCTCCTGCGACGTCAGGGTCAGAGGGGACCGTCGAGTTGATATCAAGCATAAGGCCAAAGCCGCTGGCCGCGGTCGAGATCACCCTGCCCTGCCAGACGTATCCTCCATCGACGTCTCCGTTGAGCCCTGTAAAAAGAAAGGTTGGATCAGGGGTCGTAATCGTCTGGGTTTCAATGAGCGCACCGATCACGAGGTCACCAGATGGTAGAGGTGAAAAGACGACCCTTGGCCGATGCCCGTAACAACGGCATCGGCAGCGTTGACCGACGTCAGGTCGATGGAGGTAATGGCGGTGCTGTTGGCAAAGTTATCGCCGCCCTGCCCGCACGTTCCCTGGGACGCAAGGCCGTTTCGGGCAAAATGCCAAATCGGCATGCGTTGGTTGGCAAAGGCGTCGCCGGTGCTGGTCGATGCCGCGTTGAATGAAGCCCACCCTTGAATGATCGCGGCGGTGTCGGCGACCTGTGTGACGAGCTTAGCGATGTCTCCGTCAGCCTCGGCAGCATCGGCGGCTGCAGAGGAGGCATACAGGGCAGATACGGGTTTGGCGGCCTGTTGGGCAATGCCGTTGTAGTTCCAGCGTAAACCGTTGGCGGAGTTGATCTTGTACCAATCAACGAGCAAAAAATAGAAAACCTCGGTGTCCCCCGATAGGCCAGAGAACGAGATCGAGGACGTGTCGGCGCCGACGTCGATTGTCTCAAGAAGCGTGACCGTGTCGGGGATGCCTCGCTTGGACCAATCCGTGTCTCCTGGGCCGATCTTGGTGAACACACAGCCGTTCGTCGTCGACAGGAACATCGACCCTTCAAGGGCCGGCGTTGGCGTAATCGTCGGATCTTGGCTGCCAGAGAGGATGATCTGGCCGGGCGTTATCTCCAGCTCGTCGGACTTGTAGGCGGCCATCAGCTTAGCTGCGTCCAGTCGGTGGTTGCCGCACCGGTCTTTGAGTAAAGGGACCCGTCGTCGCGAAGGAACAGGGAGCCAATGGGTAAATCGAGACCTGTCGAGCTAGGGTCAATGGAGCCGCTCGTGATGATGACGCCGGTGCTCAGCTCGTATTCGTCAGACTTAATGGGTTTGGCCATGACCGCTCCTTTCGACTGGGAAGTTTCTTATCCGGCGATGATGAATCGTAGCTCATCGCCCGCGGTCGGGGGTGCCGTCGTGATGACGCGAAAGTCCGTTGTCGTGCGATCAGGGCCGGCAATGTCAGGGCAATCAATGCCAAGGATGGATGTCATCCCCTGGTTTGCAGGAAAGACGCTGTAGGTGTCGGTCGAGCGCGTGAATCCCAGAGGGACCATGAAGTCAGAGCCCTCGACCCCGGTTGCCGTGTAGGTGACAATGACGGGGTCGGTGAATGTGCCGCTGGATCCGCCGGGTTCCGGCGGCGCCGCAATGGAGACGTCTGGGGCCCCTCCCCCGCCCGTGCGGATGACGCGCGCAAACTGGCTAGGCTTGATGAAGTTTCGGCATCCGCCTGGTGCGGTGAAGCTGGTCGTGGCCAACTCGAAGTTGACGTTGTCTTGGCTGATTTCGACGCCAATCGAGCCCGTAAAGCGGCTCGGAGAAGCCACGATGACTGTCGACAGATCGCCCAGTGCGGAGACGTCCGAGCTAGCTCCGACGCCTGGCGTTGGGGGTACCGCGAGTGTCACGGCTGCAATGGTGGTTTCCTCGCCCTGGACGTCGACCGAATCCACGGTTCCGATGGATAGGCCCTGTACGCGGACGCGCGCGTCGGTGGCGCCAAAGGTAAGGGTCTTGGCGCCGGGGGCCTGGAAGAGTGCGACCTGGCAGAACTCCCCGCCGTTGTTCGCTGCCTCGATGATCACATTCCCGTTGCGGAAGCTGCCAGAGACAACGATGGTCTTGAGAGAGTTGATGCCGCTGATGTCGCCGGTGGTGCCGACGCCATTTCCGACGGGGATGTTCAGGGCTACACCGACAGTGGCCATTGCCTACTCCTTGGGCTCTAGAACGGCTCGAAGAAACGGAGCCGCGTGAATCATGATCGCGGGATTGTATGGAGCGCTTGGTTCGGAGATGACGTCTCGTAGAAGCTCCCAGTGCGCCGTGTCGAGCTGAACAGTGCCGTTGGCTTCTTTGACGAGCCGGATAATCTCGACGGCCTGAAAGATGGTTTTTGCAGACGCGCCGAATTTGCGGTCGCTGGTCATGCCTTCGACCCATTGGGCAAAGCTAAGGTCGTCTCCGTTGGGGAGAGTGACGGGCGGCGGGACGGTAAGAGTCTTCATGCAGTTGTATTGTCGGTGATGAGGTTGAGGCTTCCTGCTGCCAGGGCCGTCAGCAGGCTGGTGAGGGCGGCGTTGCCGCCGCGTGAGCCCGTAACGGACGGCTGGGCAACAGGAGCGCCGCCGAAGAATGCAATTCCGGTGTCGTTTGTCTCAAAGAGTGTGCCGAGATCTTGGGCGTCGCGGACAATGAATGAGCCAGGCGTGCCGCCGCCGTCTTCGTCGCCAGGAATGATGATGACGTCTCCGCCGTCGTCAGGGCCCCCGCCTCCAGCGTCGCCAGCAAGGATGCGAATGTCGGCGCCGGCGCCGGCGGGGTTGTTTGTTCCCTCCACGGTGCCAACGCTGAGGATGTCTCCAGTCTGCATGTCGAGGTTTGCGCCGACGGACATCGTGAGGCCGTTGACGAACGACATCCCGTTGCCTTGGAGGTTGAGCGTCGTCTGGCCGAAGGCGTACTCAAGCGCGCCATTGATGCGCATTTCGACCTGCCCTGTCGGAGTGGTTGCGGTGACGTTGTTGACGAGGGTGGAGTCAAAGTTTGCGCTAGCCGCGCCGGTCCAGTAGGTCGCACGCAACGCAAGCTGCGGCGAGTCGCGGAGCTGCGAGCCAGCATCCGCGTCGATAGCAGTGAGGACCTGGTCGGCGGTAAAGAAATTTTGGATAGCCCAGCGCGCGATGGGGGTGTAGGCGCCTCCGTTTTCACTGACCTGAAAATTCTGGTCTGTGGCATTGAAGACAAGGCGCCCAGTGTTGGCCGGGGCAGCGCCAAAGGCAGAGCCGTCGAGAAACGCCTCGCCGCGGACGTTGAGGAGGTCGCCACCTTGAAGGTCGACGTCGCCGCCGGCCTGCATGGTGATCGTCGCTGGATTTAGGACGTCACCCCCTTGGAGATCGATGTCGCCGCCAGCCTGCATTTGAATGAGGCTGGCGTTGAGCATTGCATGAGTCTGCAAGTCGAGAGAGAGCGGCGAGCTGGCGTTCGGGCCATTGATGAGCATGGCCACTGATTCGCCAAACTGCGGCCCAATCAGAAAACGGAGATCATGCTGCGGTGTGGCGCCGGAGGCGGTGACGACATGGGTGAGGACGGCGCCAAGGTCCTCGTTGGCAGCGCCATCCCAGGAGGAGCCGATTAGTGAAAATCGCGGGGAGTTTCGTTCGGTCGTCACGCCGTCAGTGACCAGAGGGCTGAGGCGAACGGCGCCGTCGTTGAACAGCGAATAGCGAGAGCGCGCATAGTCGTTTTCGACCAAGCGCATTTGCTCCTGTCCGTCTGGTGGCGGGCCACCGAGCGCGTTGGAGAGCTTTTGTATGGTAATGGCATTGCCGACCTGTTCCTGGGCAAGCATGCAGCCGGCAAAGTTGGGGACCGTCGTGCTTTCCCAGAGGCCGATGAAGTGGACGGAGTTGGGGAGGCTCAGCGGCACATTCATTGTGTCTCGTTGAATGGTGCCGATAAAGCCGCGGGTAGAGTCGACGAACGTGGCCGCCTCATAGCCGACGGCGCCAAAGCCAAAGAGGATGGTGTCCCAGGCGTCGCCATGGCCAAAGTGAATGACTTTGCATCCGCCGCCGGCGGTGGCATCGGCCTGGTTGTCGGTAATTTCTAGGTATAGCGCCCATGGCTGAAGGCCGCCGGGTCCTGGATTGGGGTCGACCTTGCAGTACCATGCAGCGCTTTCGAATTGTCGAAATGTGTTGGCCGGCGGTGGGTGCGCGTTTTGCGCGATACGCACTGGAATGGTCTGCGGGTTGGGGCCGCCCGTGTTCTCCAGATTGACGATCTCGTAATCCCCAATTTCTAGGACCGTGAAGGGTGTGGGTCCTCCTTGGGCGAGCGGGCCATTGGTCGTGAAGGCAATGCCGCCCATCGCGATGTTCGGATCGCCTGCTCGCCCGGACTGAGGGCGGAGCTGGATATCCATCGAAATGTTCTGAGAGGTAGACCCATCCCAGGCGGAGCCTAGCGTGAAGTAGGATCCGGCGCGTTGCTCCGTGGCAACAGCATCCGACGCCGTGTTGTTGACGATCTGGAGCGCCGGCGTTGTTCCGAGTTGAAAGTTGTTGGTCTGAAGATCGACCGGCCCCGCATCGACAAAGATGAAGCGCCCTACGTTGTAGGCGTCATCAAGGCTGCCTCCGCCTCCTCCTCCTCCGGAAACCTCGGCCGAGGCAATGCTGACATCAGGCGTCCCTCCGAGGCCCGTTCGAACTACACGCGCGAAGCGAGCCGGCGCCACCTCCGTCGAGCACCCCCCCGGGTCGGCAAACGAAGGCGACGCCGTCTCAAAATTGGCATTATCCTGGCTAATCTCGACTGCAATGGTTCCCGTGTATCGGGTCGCATTGTTTGCAACAAGGACCGTAAACTCGCTGGAAATGGGCTCGACGTTTACGGACGCACCGACGCCAGGGCCCGCTGGTACGGGCAAGCTCGCAGTCGACACAGATGCTGCCTCTCCCTGGACAGAGATTGCATCGACTGCGCCGCTGCGAAGGTTGGCCACGCGCACGCGCATGTCCGTGCAGGCGACGGGAAGTACCTGGACGCCAGGGCGAGTAAAGCTGGCCGCCTGGCACCATGGGCCACCGTTGTTGGAGATCTCAATTGTCACGGTGCCACCAACAAACTCGGCAGCACTGAAAACAAACGATTTGACGATGCCAAGCGCAGCAACGGAGGCCGCGGAGCCGACTCCGTTGCCTGCTGGCAGCGGTAGGTTTACGCCCGTGGTGGCCATGGCTTAGCTCGTCCGAGTGGTGATCATTGAGAAGTCGCCGATGGGAGCTGTCGACGTTCCGTCAAGGCCGCGCGTCAGGTTTCCGTTGTAGCCCGCAACCTCTTCGAACTCGCCGGCGCCGGTGCCGTAGCTGACGGCGCCACCACCGGACACCTCCAAATCACCGCTCAGGCCCGTAATGGTGCAGCGCTGACCGCCATTGACGCGCGCCAGGCCGCCGAATCGACATGCAAGGCCAACGTCTTCGTTGTCCTTGCCCGTGACGGCGGGAATACCGCCCCCGCTATCCATGCGAAGGCGACTGCCGTAGCCGTGGACAAGTATTCCTGGGCCGGAGGCCGTTCCATAGACAGAAACCGTCTGCGCCGCTTGAAGAACGCCGCTAAAGCCAGGAGTAGCGGCGTTTTGACCGGTCCCAATCTCAAACGGAGCCCCAACCACTAGGATGCACGTTCCGTCATCCGTCCCCGTGTTAATGGGGCTGGAACCGCTGTCGAGGCGTGCGGCCGGCGTTGCTTGAGATGTGCATCCATGAATGGCACCAAACTCGCTGATTGTGTTGACGTAGTTGGCGGCCCCACCATTGATGTTTAGGCCGGAAAGAAATGTGCCTCGGCCCATTCGGCAACGGTCGAACGTGAGGAACGTGTCCGCACACCAGATGTTGGAAAATTCGAGGCGTTCAAAGTTGGCGCCGTCCGTTTCGCTGGAGCCTAGGGCGCCCGCGTTGGCCGTCCCCGCACCGCCAGAGATGTTGACCAGCCCCGCGTTGGCGCCGCTCGCCGAAATTCGAACCGCCGGGTTGACGATCTCGACCGTGTCTCCGGCAAGAAAATTTGTTGCCGTGGAAATGTCGATGACCAAAGATCCCGAATCATTGTCGGTGATAGGGCACTCGAAGATGACAAGATTTCCTCCGCGAGTGACCCGAACGAAGCGGCCGCGGAGGTCATCGTCGGTCCAGCTGGCCGACGCAGACATGTTGAGGCGCGTCCGCTGTCCAGCGCCGTCGGGCGCTTCAGTCTGGTCAACGCGCTCGGCAGGCGTGGTCCCGTCAAGAGTTGCCGTGTTCGAGCCCGTGGCGAGCGTCGTGTCCAAGAGCATCGCCGGCCCGCGCCATTGGGTCGCATTTTGCGCGACTCGCATCCCTGGCGTCAGATGGATGCCATCGACCGTATAGTTGTCGACGACGCCCGAGCTGTTCAAGAAGTTGACAATGATCGTTGATTGCTCATAGAGCTGATACGCCGTGCGTCGCTGCACCTCCTGGATCGTTTCCAGAGGGGCGCCAGGATCCGTGCCAATGTTGGCATCGTTGCCGACGTTCTGGTCGACATAGTAGTTGATGGTGGTGCCGTCATCGCGAGACGTAAGGCCGGCGGTGTCGCCGGCGCCCCCGCCCTGCCCTGCGGGCTCTGCCGACACCCAGACGTCCTCGACGCCGCCGTCGCCCGTGCGCACCGCGCGCATAAAGACGCTGGGGGCCACGACCGTCTGGCATCCTCCAGGGGACGCCTTGGAAAGGCCAATCTGGCTGTAATTGGTGCCGTCTTGGCTAGTTTCGACGTGGATCGTGCCCGTGTAGGTGGCGGCGCTATGGATGTAAATACTGGTGACGTCGCCAAGGGCGCTCACGTCAACAGAGGCGCCGGCGCCGGGCGTCGATGGGATGGGAAGCTCGACGGCCACAACATCGGTGGCGGTGGCTTGCACATCAACCGCCGTGACCGTTCCGATGGTGTTGCCTTGAACCGTGACGCGCATTTCGGTCGCGGCAAAGGCGATGCGCCGTTGGCCGGCGCGCTGGAAAAAGGCGACCTGGCAGAACGAGCCGCCGGCCGATGCCTCGACGATAACGTTGCCGTTGAAGTCGCCGGTGACGACGATGGTCTTGATGGTGCCGAGGTTGGACGTCGAGGACGCGGCCCCGGTTCCATTTCCCGGCGGGATGGTGAGTGATACTCCCGCAGTTGCCATGCTCCTAGACTACTGATTTTGGGAGCTTCGCGCGAGAAGGTTGGGAGGCGACGCCGCCCTTCTCGGGCGGCGTCGCAGTGGTGGACAAAGGGACAGGGATCAGGAGCTTGGATTCCGCTGCCCCTGGGGTACGCCAGGGGCAGCCGGCGGCGCTAGTTTTTGGACCGCTAGGGCTCTGAGTCGGCGGCAGCCTCGCGGCGCCTCATCGCCTCTCGGCGACGAAGCTCCGCGACCGCCATGTCGGCGAACTCAGCCGCGGCCGAAACGTTGTCGGCGACGCCCGTACTTGCCAACCGCAAGTTTTGGAGCACAGCGACGTAAACGTTCTGCCAGAAAGCGGATTCTCGGCTTTCGTCAAGCTGGATCGTCATCGCTGTATCAGGGCATCCAGCTCAAGCTCAAAGCCGGCAAAAAATCGGTGCATCGCGTTATAAAAGCTCTCGGCCGCCTTGGATTCATCGGTGACAGCGTCGCGTAGCTGACGAAGGGCGCTGAAAAGGACTTCCGGAGGCGGATGAGTGCAGCGAAGCGCCAGGAGCAATTGTTCGGCGCCTTCGCGGGTGCGCTCGGCGGCGCTGAGGCGCCCATAAGCAAGCTGTACCGCGTCGCGAAGATCTCGCGGCAGGTTGGCGAGGCACTCGTTGTAAAGCTCGTTGTCAGCGAATTCGGAGTGGTTGCTAAGAATGGCGATGCCCATCGGTTCCCTTTTGTGATCAGTAGGTTGACGGCCGGCCGTGTCCACGGCGAGTCCGTCGCCATCGAACATACGACACGGCGGTCCAGCACACCAGGGCGGTGAGCGTCGCGACGTTTATCTGGGCCGGCGGGGCGGTCTCCATCGCGACCGCGTAGGTGCAGGCGGCGGCGAGCCAGCGTAGCGGAGGAGGAATGCGGGGCCTCGGGGGGTCGGTGAGGCGTTCGAGCATCCTCCTAGCCTAGAAGAATGGGGCGCGGGTCACCAGCGTTTGACGTTTGCGATGTCGTTGTTGGCACTCTGCGCGGGGCCCCCTCCAGGGAAAGAACGGAAAAGCAAAAGGGACCCCTGATGACCCGCGCCCCGAACTAGAATAGCGGCATTTGGCGGTCGTCGGGGGCCGCAAAACGAGCCTGGGATTCCCATTTGCGCCACATCGCGCCGGTCAAGCGTTGCCACTCGGCATGGAGGCGGAGTACTCGCAGTGCATCGCCCTTTTCTGCGGCGATGATGGCCCCCTCTTCTAGCTCAGAAAGGCGCATGCGCAGCGTGGCGAGTTGCTGCGGGTGTCGTTCGGGTCGGCGCATTGATGAACTCCAAGGAAGTCAAGGGATGTCAGTGGCCCGCAGCCTCTGAATGGCAGAGGCCATCGGCGAACGCGTGCTTGCCATTGGCGAGCGCGTCGCAAATGTCAGCCAAGCGTTTGCGGCTGTCGCGTACGACTACTTGGTCAAAAGAGTTTTCGTGAAGCTCGCGCTGAAGTGAAATTTCAGCCGCGCGCTTTGCGCGAATGGCAGCGTCACGGTCGGCGCTGGCGTCGTAGTAGCCGTGTCCAAGCACGGCTACTGCGACGGCGAGGACAACGGTGAGGATGGGGCTGAATCGCGGTTCACGGTAGTCCACGGCTAGCTCCGATCGGGGTTGCCGCCCGGGCACACGAGGGGATCAGCGCGCGCGCACGAGAGCGCAAGCGTCTCGAAGACGTGCTCGCTCACGACAGCGGGCGGCTCATACGGCAGGCGCTCAGCCGCCTTGTGAGGCCCTGCGTGGTTGGCTGAAAGCACGCAGCGACGGTGGCGTTTTCCAGCAACAAGAAACGTGCAGCGGTTCTCATTCAAAGGAGTAAGCCTTTCTCTCGTACCGCTCGATAAGCGTCGCAAGAAACTCAAGGCGGGCGGCGTCGCGAGTGCCGCGCGGTGGATCCAGCGCGACAAGGCGCTCAATTTCGGAAAGCGCCTTCTCGTAATCGTCGTCCGAGTTGATTGACCGCATATTCAGTCTCCAATCGGGATCACGTCCATGACGTCTTGGAGCGCGGGGTCGATTGTTGCCGCCTTTTTGTCTTTTGCGTTCAGCTTCAAACGCTCGGTCATGTTTCGAACCTCGCGCTTTTTGAGCGGCCGGTCATAGGGGCGCCATTGGCCGCGCCAGAACCACATCTTCGGCGCCGGTGACGGGACGGAGGGCTTTCCGCGATTCCACGCCGCGCACTGGCGACACGAGCGCGACGTGCCCCGCGTGAGCGCGTCTGCGCGCACGAGGAAAAGGCCATTGCATCGCCCACACGCGCATTCCCAGAAGCTACGGAGGCCGCTCGCGAGCGGGCGTCTTAGGGTCCATTCGCCGATGATTGCGCCGGGTTCGAGTAAAGGCGGATCGGTAACCATAGCGGAATCGTTATATAAAAGAAAAGTGGGATATTCAATGGCTATTAGACGTCGCGCCGTGCTATAGAGCCCTTGTTCGTGACACGGGCGACCATTTAGCGCGATGGCGACCGAGGGCTCCAATGGCAGCGTCTGCGCTTGCTGCCCCCTAGGCTTCTGGGTTGAGACCTTTCTCGTGTCAGGCAACCTGCGGGGGCGCCTCGTACCGGATTCGAGGCGCCCCATTCTTTTTGGAGGGGAGGCCCGGCGCGGGCCAGGAGGGGCAGGATGGCGATCTACATTATGAATGCCGGCGCTGGGGCGGGCGCCGATCCCATGCGGCAGCATGCGGACGACAACATCGTGACGTTTGCCGCCGACATGGGGCTTGGAAAGAGCCGCATTCGCATCGAGCGCGTCGACCCGCGGGACGACGGTCATGGGCGCTACGGCTACGAGATTCGCCTCGACGACCACAAGACCGAGGTCTGGATGCCTGGGCGCCCTATCGAGCAGGTGCGCTTTCGGCGACACCTGCATGTGCCCAGCGATTTTCCATGCCTTTATGTCGATGGGCTCAGCCGCCTGTGGTGCTACGCGGTCGAGATGGCCCGCGACCGGCTTCTTGGGGTGGCAGCATGAAGGAAAGCATCGAGGCACGTTTCAAGGACGGCGCCATTGTGCTTACGTGGCTCGCTGGCGAGAGCCGCGCCTTGCTGACAGTCCGCGGCAAGGTGCATGATCTTTCCGGTCGAGAGTTGGAGGAGCTTGCCGACGCCCTTTTGGAGGCTGCCGCGGCCATACGCCTCACTCGTTTGCACGACGAATTTGAGGGCATCGCTGGGCATCGCCCATGAAGGAGGGAACTGACGTCATGCTTATGCGAGAGTCGGCGCGGGCGTATCACGCTCGCCTTGTTCGAGACTCGGAGCGCGCGGCCTATCTGGGCGTGTTCTACGCCATCCTCAGCGGCGTTTCATGGTTCGTTGCCCTTGCCCATCTGCCGGCAGAGGTAGCGGGGTTCGTTGGGACCCTCCTGGGGCTCGCGTCGCTTTTTTCGAGCTGGCACTCCAGGAGCCTTTTGCGGCACGCTCGGCGTTTTTCGGAAATGACGCGATGAAGACGCGGCAAAAAAGCGATGGTGTTAAGCATGGGTTTGTTGCCGGCGTGTCGCGCCTCGCCGGCGGCCTTACTCAGCGAACGCGAATTATGCCGCTCCGCGAGGCCAGGCGATGCTTCGAGGAGTTCTATATTCGCTATGTCGTTGCCCTCTGCGCTGGCAATCGCCGCGAAGCGGCGCAGCGGCTTGGCATCGGGTACTCGACGCTCAAGGACAAGGTGAGAGCTGCCCCTCTGGGTTTTTTTCAACGGTGAATGTCATGCGATACTTCTGCGCAAGCTGTGGTCGGCCGCTTCCTGAGCGCGAGCGCATTGAGCACATCTCATTGTCGGCCGGCCAGCTCTGGGGCTGGCACCTGGACTGTTTTGATGACGACCCGATGTCCTCGATCACGCTTCCGTGGGCAAAGCGCGCCCAGGAGATCAATGCCCGCGGGCCTCGCCGCGTCATGAATCTGGCTAACTAGTCCATGTCTGGGATCAGCGGAGAATCCCAGACCAGATAGCCCTCCTCGTCAATCCCCGCGTCCCAGGGGATGGATTCCCAGTCCTCGATCGAAGTCCATTCTTTGCCATCCCACACCGTGATCTCATCCGGATCGATGATGCAGCGGCAATAGAACGCGCCGGCGCCGGCGTCTTGTGTGCCGATGGCGTCCTCCTCTAGCTCTGCGTCAGGCTCCGCAAAGCGCAACACGACCGGAACAGCCTCAGCCTCGCGCACGTCGTCGTATCGGTCGTTTACGAAGTTCTCCATGCGCTCTGCCCAGAACGATATGCCCTCTGCCTCGGTCATGAAGACCTTGCCGCGCCGATGAGCGTCTAGTGCTCGCGAGCCAATTCCTTGGCCACCGGCGCGCAGCCCGTCGTCGGTGATGCCGGCTAGATTTGAATAAAGCGTGACGTGGTAGAGGTCCTCGTCGTCGAGATCGTCGTTTGTCATGAGTCCAGATCTTCCAATGACTCGCTAGTCATTGCAAAATTGGAAGGGCGCGGGCCGGCGTTGTTGGGTTACCAGAAATTGTTCACTGCATCGCCCAGCGGCACATCTTGCCCGCGCCCCTAACGCCTAAGGTAAAACCTTTTACCTTAGGCGTTTTTGTCAGACTGGCAGGCGCAGCTGGTGCGACGGCACGGGCCGAATTTGTTTAATGCGCTGCCAGTTTTGCACGCGCGACCACGGCTTGCCGCGCATCCACCGATAGATGGGGCATGTGGCAATCACCTTGTCGCCGCTTGTCTGAACAAGCCCGCAAGCGCTTCCTGTGTCGACCAGCCAATCAGCCATCAGGACTCTCCGCCTCCCAGGGGGCGCTTATACAAGATGGCCGTTTGGCTCACCAAGTTTTCGACAAACGAGATGTCACGCTTGGTGGTGCGCCCCAGCCCCTCGGCCTTCACAGCCTTGTTGAATAGGTCGAGAAAGCACGTCCACTTCTCCGTGGAGGTTTTAAGCTTTCCGGCTCGCGCCAGCTCCTCGACCACGTCAAAGACGGTATGCGCAACGTCGCGAATGCGCTCTCGCCGCGACTTGCGACTTCGGAAAAGTCCCCAGATGGCGACGCCAAGGGCGGCCACGGCGCGAATGCCCTCGTCGCTCAGCGCCCAGCCAATTATCTCACTGATCCAATCAATCATAAGAGCCTCCCATCATTCACCCATCTTCGCCGCCCTCCTCTTCTGCGTCATCTTGGGCATCCGCCCAGACAGACTCTGCCTCCACCGCTTCAAGATGGGGATGAGCGTTGTCTAGCGCCTCAACGGCCTTGCGCAAAGCAAGTTGTGCATCGTCGACGGCACTGAATCGGTCCTCGAATTCGTCCTCGTCGGCGCTTCCGCTAAGAATATCAATGGCCATGTCGACATAATGCGTCGCGTCGTTGGCCTGGTGCCGAGCGATGGCCAGATGTGCGATGGCTGCATGCAGTTCGCTACTTTTCATTTCTTGATCTCTGCATGGACTCCGTCCGGCGTGATCCGGAGCTGTATGTCAAACGTCGAGCCGGCGGGAAGCTCCACCGTGGAAAATTTCCAACTGCAAGAAGGGCCGATGAGCGTGCCATGACGCTTGAGGCCGCACGCTCTTTGTCGACGCACAAGGGCGCCCTTTACGCGCGACACCAGGACATGGGTAGGCGAATTGCAGCGCGGGCAGCGCACGCAGCTAGGCTATCGCGACGGAAGCACCCAGACCAGCGTCGTCGGAAGCGTCTTGAGGATCTTCATGTGACGACCACAGTCGTCGCACGTCGCGACGTTGCCGGCCTCGCAGGCATACTCGATCTCGCGAAAGTCGTTCTTGGCGCCACAGTGCGGGCACTGAACTCGATCGATCATTTGCGCGGCCGGCTGCGGCATCAGGAAGCTCCAGGG
This sequence comes from Kiloniellales bacterium, assembly GCA_033720555.1. GTDB lineage: Bacteria > Pseudomonadota > Alphaproteobacteria > Kiloniellales > JAKSDN01 > CALJXB01. Next base: position 37,635 of record JAWWCG010000001.1, read on the forward strand.
CGAACGATTGGGCTTGCAGCAAGCATCCGCATGACGCGATCAACTGAGGATGCTTCAAAAAGTTGCTCGACCAGGACTTGGTCGCCCGCTCGAAAATCGCCAGGAGTCTGCGTCGTCGCCTCCGTGACCGTGCCCAGGCAGAACGTATTATCGACGGGGCCTTGCTTCAGGCCGCCCGCCATCGCTGTGCCATCCTTGAAGATGAGCTGAACGCCAACGACACCCTCGGCCCCGGCCTCACGAATTAGATGTTCCAGTAGATTGCGCACCGACTCCTCCATTTTTTCCTGCAATTTCGCTCAGTGTAGACAGAAATTTTGATCCGACGGCCTCGTAGCCGTACTCGCGAATAAGCGCCCCGCCAAAGCGCCCCGGGCGAAAGCCGGCACGTTTGTTGTAGGCGTTGTGCATCTCGTAGCTGAGGGCCGTCAGGTCGGGCTCCATCCACGTCTGGAGGGCATCGACGCCCTCAGGGCGAGCCGAGCGAATCTCACGTGCGGACAGGACCTGGTCGCCAACGTGGATGCGCTGCGTGCGCGTGTGCTCGTAGGCCATCGCGGGTGTCGGGATGCCTCCGAACGTCCGATGGTAGCCGTCGTAGTGCTCCAGAAAGTCTCGTGCGCCCATGGGCGTCGTGATGATGGCGTTGCCCACCAGCGCCGCCTCAAAAGATCCGAGGCCCCATCCTTCGCCTCGGGAGGCCGAGACGTAGCAATCGGAGCGTTCATGGAGGGAGTACAGCTCCTCGTCCGTGACGCGCTGCGTAATGAAGCGCACTTCAGGAAAATTGTCGAAGCCGGTGGCGCGCTTGATGGCCTCGATGCGTTCCTCGTCGTACCAGGGCGTCAGGATGGTCAGGCGGACCGGGTCCCCCTTCTGAAATGAGACAAAGTAGGCCGTGATGACGCCCTCAATGTTCTTTCGAGTCGACCAGACGCCTATGGTGTAGAAGTGATATGTCGCGCTCTCGCTGGGCTTGCGGTCGCGAATCCAGTAGGCGGGGTCGAACGCATGCGGCACGACGTGGACGGATGGTCCAGGGGGTCGCAGATCGGCCATCATCGCTTCGCGGGAGTCGCGGCTGGGGACAACGATCGCGTCGTAGTTGTCGGCGATCTGCACCCATAGGTGAGGAGGGAGCGCGCTGGTCTCCCAGGTCGTGACGAAAACGTAGAGGGAGTCTCGCCGTTGCTTCATGCGGGTGGGACGCATCGACGATGCAATCGATGGCATTCCGTGGACGATGACGACGTCCGGCGGTGCGATGCTGAGCCCTGTCTTCTCCAGCAGGGGCTTGTGGGAGCGTCCGATCCTGTCGTCGGAGTACGGGGCGAACGCGACGGGGCGAACGTCGCAGCCGGCAGAGCGCAGCGCCATCATGTAGTCGTGGGCGGCGCGTGCGATGCCGCTTGGCTGCCCGAAGGGGCAGTGATACTCGATGATCAAGCGCCTTCCTCGCGGCCGAGAGGTTGGAGTAAGTGATCAGGAACGTCGACCTCATCGAGCGACGACACAATGCCGCGCAGTTGCAGGGCGTTCTCCTTCAGCGTGTCGCTGGGGTGATAGCGAGCGGAAACGCCACGCAAGAGAAGCTGCGAGGCATCGTCGGCCAGCGGGCACAGGATGGCGTCATACCGGCTGAGTGCGGCCACTTCCTCATCGCAATGACGACCAGACGTGATTGCAATATTTCGGTGTCCGCTCGTGTGGAACCGCTCGAAGGAGTAGGAGGGCTCGTACACGATTTCGTCCGGCGCGAGGGACTGCCATCGTACGCGACCAGTGTCGTACTCGCCAAGGCGACGGGGGCGGCGACCGGTCTGGTGGCCGGCGGGGGCCACCACAACATTGATAAAGTTCGGATCGACAGGTCCGGTGAAGATATGGCGATTTCGTTGCAGATGGAGGTAGCGAGCGTCGTCGTCGCCAGCGACGAAGTAGCATTCGCCAAGCGCGATGGCGCGGACGCCGGCGTCCGACAGGACCAAAGCCTCGACGTACTCCCAGGCGATGTCGGGGAAATAGTGAGGGTCGCTTGGCTTTCGCGGCCCGACCACCGTGAAAACGCGCAAGATTGCCGCCACGTCCCTAGGCATACACCCTCGGGCTGACATTTCAAAGGCAAGACGAGCTTTCCGCTCGGAACTACTCGGCCTACGCCTTTACGTGGATGCTCTCATACGGAACATTCCACGTAAGCCCTTTGCCGGATTGTCCACGAACATAAGGCTTGTCCGTAGTTTGCTCGACCTTCGCGTTCTTGGGATTGAGCTTTCGGATCCTTCCAGGAACTCGATCGGTCTTGTATTGAAAATAGACAGATTGGCCTACACGGAGCGATGACCTTGAAACCTTTTTCGTTCCAGACATCGCTTTTTCGTATCGCTCAGCTCGGCGCTTCTGGCGCTTCTGGCGCTTTTCGCGGTAAAACTTTGTGGCCTGCTCGACGATTTCAGGCGCCATGCAGGTCGATTGAGGTAGCTGGCCGCAGGCGACCATAAGCTCGCGCCATTGCTCCCCATGGCCTTCGTCCGGCTCATAGCCTTCCGCAATGCACTGATGCGGAGCACTAGCGAGCGCGCCTGTTCGACAAGCTCGGGATCCACGGAGCGCCGGGGCGGGTTCTGGTGGGCCTCAGCGCGCGTGCATATAACGATGTCGCAGTCATGGTGGTAGCAGGCATCCCATTCTTCCGAGGGGGCGTCGGCGTCTGGGTAGAATTTGTTGCTGTGCATCGCTATTTGCGCCTCCAAAGCACCCAGGCAAGGTAGCCAAGGCCAGCCAAAACGAAAGGTTGCTTCCAGAGAGGCTTTTTCTCGGGAAGGCCATCGTTGCCGACAAACATGAGCTGATTGACCGCCATTACCTTTTACCTTTCCAGAGAACCCACCCCAGATAGCCCAGGGCCGCCAGAACCAGTGGAGAGCGCAGGACATCGCTCAATTCGACCGTTCCCATCGGCGAGGGGTAGCACGAGATGTCGTGGATGTGTCCCCTACCCCTGGGGCCGATGGCTGGGCCAGTTTTGCAGTACGCCATATCGCTAAGTTACCAGATCAGCTTCAAGTGCTCGGCAAGGCGTTTTTGTTCTCGCGCCAACTGGTCAATCGTAGACAATGCTTTCTTTCCCAGCGCGCGCACCTTTTTGGCTAGCTGGGCGACCTCATCCTCATAGCCGCTGGCCTCGTCTTCCCACAGATCGGCGCTTTCGAGGTCGGTGCGGGCCTGCTCCCACATCTCGTCGGCTTTCTCGATAGCGTCAGTGGCGTCCTCGGGCGCGAGCGAAAACTCGTCGAGAGCTTCAATGAGCGCCTCTGCAAGAGACGTGATTCGTTTGCGCTCCTCTTGCAGGTCCTCCCACGAATCAATCAACGATTCGTAGCTGTCCGGCGTTATCTTGCGTCGAGCCATTAGCGTTTTTTGCGAACGATAAAGAGTCCAGCCAACGCCGCAACGCCAAGCGCACCGTATAGAAGCAGGCGCTGATTGGATGATTGCTGCGCCGCCTGCGCGCCCGCATACGCGGCGGCCTGGCCAGCGCCAGACGTCACGGGGTCAACGCCTGCGGCAGCTGCCTCGTTGACCGCTGCAATCATTTCGCGAGCCGCCGCTGTCGTATCTCCACGCCCGACAATGATAGTGGGCGTGACGGCGACGCCATCTTGAAGTACGGTGACGGCGACTTTGCTCTTGTCTCCGCCAGTCGCGCTCGCGCGATGGTCGCGTCGGATGGTGGTGCCGCCCATGGGAATGTAGCGGCCGGCCTGATGGGCGACCAGGGCAGCCCCGAGGGGTACGCACGAACCTTGGCCAGCGCAGCGTGGGCAACAACTCATCGTTTGGCCTCAAACAAGCGGGCCAGGCCCAGCCCCGCGGCCATTGGTACAACCGCGACGGCGAAAGCCTGAACCGCCTGCCAGAAAGTGGCGCGCTCCTCAGCGCGAATTTCCCGATGGCGCATCGCTAGCTCAACGCGCTCCATGAGATCGAGCTTGTTCAATTCGTCAGGGGAGAACGCCAGGAGCGCATCTTCCTGTGCTGGAGTGAAGCCCATCGGGATGTAGCTCATGTCACGTCCACCATCAGGTTGTCGACCACGCGCGCGTGGAGGCCGCAGCCATCCCACGAGCAGCGAAAAGAATCCATCGAGATCTTGCCTTCTCGCACGCGCAGATTCTTTTGCGGCGTTTCGACCTTCAGAGGCTGGCCGCATTTTGGGCAAAAAAAGTGCATCAAGAGGCGCCCGGCTTGATCGTAGAGGTCGGCCTCAGAGACGCGGTCGCGGTAGCGGATGCGCGGGTGGAGTCGAGCGTTTCTTGTGAGGTCATGCTTGCCTTCCGTGCCTCGAAGTTCCGAGTCGGAAGGATGCGCAACGTCGTCGCGGATGGTGAAGTAATCGTTCATGTCATTTCCTTCTTCGCGAGATAATCAGGGCCGCGGCGAGCCCTGCACCTCCGAGAAGGATAAGCGTTTTGTTGCGCTCAAAGAAAGACGGCTCCGCCGGCGGAGTTGCGTAGCCTGGAGAGGGCGCAGCTGAACCACCGGCGTCAAAGAACCTCGACAGCTGGCCCCCGATCCAGGACCAGGTGTTACCGCCGGCGGCCTTGGCCGGCGCCGGCGGCGGCGGCTTGGCGCCAATGCTCGCGGGCAGCGTCGGCGCAGGGGCGAGGTTGAGTTGCCCAAGGTGGTGGTAGCTCATTTGTTCTTCCGGGTGAACAAGTAGACGGCGGCAAGCGCCCCTCCTCCGAAAAGAAGGGTTTTGCCGTGCTTATCCATGAAGCTCGGCTCTCGGTACGCCGGCATGGGCGCCAGTGGCTGCGCCGCCGCGGCGCCCTGTTGCGCGGCCTGTTGGCGCACGCCCGTGAGAATAGACGAAAAGGCGTTCTTGCCCTTTGTCCAGATCGCGTCCCAGTCAACGCCTTGCGGAATATAGGCCATTACTTCTTCCTCCGAGTGAACATGTAAACAGCCGCGAGGCCGGCGCCCGCGATGATGGCAATCTTTCCCATGCTAAGCCCAGCCGCCGGGCGCGGCGCGGCGTATGGCCTAATGCGAAGTGCGCCCTCCCCTTTCCCGGGGAGCGGCTCCAGTGAGACGCCTGTCGTGCGGGTTCCCGTCGAACCTGCGCCTCCTTTTGTGCCCGTCGGCGGAGGCGCCATTGCGTCGACCGGAGGCTTCTTGAGCAAAGGGATAATGTCGCTGATGGCCATTCCGGACTTCAGCATATCGACGCATTGCGTTATGCGTTCCTCGGGGATTCCGGCGTACTTGCATTGCGCGCGAAACTGCTCCAGTTCCAGAGCCGATCCAGAGCCTGGGGTCGCTAGGACCGTTGTTTGCGTCCGCGGAGACACGGTTTGGGTCTGCGTGGTCGTGGCCACCGCAGTAGACGGCATGGCCGTGATGGGGGCCGTCATAGCCGGAGGGCGAATTGGGTCCGGCGGAGGCGGCGTAGGATCCCTCGCCGGGTCTACCGATAGCAGCGACCGTCCCCCGGGAAGCTCGGCGGGGGAGCGCACGAGCTGGCGCGCGGCGCCCAGTGCAATGCGATAGCTCATTCGACTCATTGGTTCACTTTTCTCGGCCGAAGAGATAGCCCAGGGCAAAGGAGCCCAGGACAGCGCCTCCGACGGCGGCTGGGAGCAGCCAGCGATGCTCTTTACTTTTGGCAGCCCAGCGTAGAGGCGTAATGACCTCGCGAAGGCCCAGCCCCCGGCGTGGTTGGTTGGGCGGCGTCCGTCGGCAAGGTGGCCCGGGGGGGCGACCCTCCTCCAGCGCAGAGATGCGCATGGTGAGGCATGTGACCTCGGGAAGGTACGGATCGTCCAGGAGTTTGGCGCCGACGGCCAAGATGCCGCCGGCGCGCTCCATGGTGCTTTGACCTAACGGTAGATAGGTCACGTCGGCCTCCCAGTCGACCCGTCATCCGGGCCAATGCGCAACGGGGCTCCGACAGTCCGATGCGCGAAGGTCCAAGACTCCCCCGAGCCACCTGGTACCTCCGTCAGACGACGGGTGACGAGCCGATTGGGAGGCCGACGCATCTTCATTTTCGGCCTCGCGTCGAAACTTCGTGTCGCACTCGCGCACCAATTCCGGCCTTCTCCCAGAGAAACCAGCCCACGAGCACGGCGCCGAGAACTTTCATGGGGCCCCAGCGGCCTGCTCCGGCGGCCTCTGCCTTGATTCTCTCAAGCTCGGCCTCTTTTTCAGCCGCCGTGCGGATCTTGACGACGTACGCCAAAAACGCCAAAGAGCCGCCGACGACGACCAAGAGCGGAACAAGCGGCAAGATTCCTTGAGCCTGCGGGCCGGACACTTCCCCGAGAGCCCGCTTCGCGAGCTTTGCCGCCGCGTATGGGTCCTGGAGTGACGGGAGATTGGTGTCGCCTGCCTCCGTAAGTAGCCGATGAATTTTTGCCGCGAGCTGTGCCTCGGACGCCATGTCGCGCCGAGGCATCAGGCCGCCGGGTTTAAGCGTTCGTTTGCCTGTCCGAAATTCCTCGTTGATGGTCCAAAACTTTAACCATCGACGAAGACCTTTTTTCATGCTGGAAAGTTCAGCGCTCGGGTCGGCATCCGGGGTAGACCCCATGGACTCGACAAGGTGGCCGGCCGGCCCGATGTAGAGCCGAGCGCCCGGCATGGTCATGTAGGGGCCTGCCACGATGTCTCCTTACATGTTGACAATACGGTAGCCGGGAAGCGCAACCGCCAGGGTGCCTTCCGTTGGAGGCGTCGCTGCGTTGTTGAAAAGGATGCGTTCGTACGTTGGAAAAAACTGCGCGGTCGCGTTCGGGACCAGAAGCGTCGGTACCGAAAGGGGGATGAGCTGGTCGGGGCGCGAAAGAAACGCCGGCGTCGGCAGGTTCTGAAAATTGCGTTGACTGCCCGCATCGACCATTTCCCAGCTGATAGCGACCAGATCCGTATTGAAGTCCTGGCCTGCCGCAGAGGCTTGCAAAGGAAGCGGCCAGCCGGCAGCGACCGGGCGCCACAGGCCGAACGCCGTGGCCGTGTCGGGCGCGCTGGGCCGCCAGACGGCCATTGGATAGTGCGTCATGACGAACGGCCCGTCCTGGCTTACGAGGAAGTTGATGGGTTGACCCCGGCGCCCATCGTCAGAGATATCGAACGTGATAGTTCCGTTGAGGTTGTAAAAAATTCGCCGCCCGGGAATTTTATCGATTTCCTCCGTGATCGACGGGACGCGGTCCGCCATCTTCGCGACGATATCCGTCTGCGCTTTAAGGGCGGTGATCTGCTGGGTAAGCGTGTTGACGCGCTGAGAGACTTTCGTAAGGCTCTCGCGTACGTATGAGGCAAAGTCAGCCATTCTGATTCCCTGTCTTCGGACCAAGGGTATGGGGCCTGCGCCCCCTCGGCGTCGCGGGTCCGATCCGCGTGGCCGGAAGCGAAGAAGGGAAGGATCAGAACGCTATGCGTTTTTCGATTGCAGTTCGGCGTGGAGGTGCGCGAACTAGCTCAAGCCTACAAGGGCGACCACTTACAGCGCAATCCAGTTCGTCATGCCGTCGGTTACGAAAAGGTTTGCACCGCTCGCCGCGATGGCAAACGGCCCGGCGATGAGGTCGATGGTGTCACCGCCGGTCGGCGTTACCGTGAGGGCTGCGCCGGGAATGATTTCCTTGATCCAGGCACCTGTGCCTGCCGGCAATGACGCCGCCAAGGGAAGCGGCTGCGCAATGGCGCCACCGCTTGTGTCGAAAAGAAGAATGGCGTTTGGAATCACCGCCGCCGCGGGAAGAGGAGCTGCGGACGGTGGAGCGCCCGGCGGAGGATCTTGCAAAAGAATGTTGGGCTGTACCAGTGCCGCAATGTTTTCGGCGCCAACCCAGACGACAGGAGTACCCGAGCCGCCCCCCGCAGATGTGTTGTTTCTTGTGACTCGCAAGAATGGATACGCCTCATCGGCCTGGCTTTGGCAATCCGGCGACTGAAAGGAAAGCGACGTCGGAACAAAATTGACGTCATCGAGCGAGCCCTCAATGGTCAGCGTGCCCGCATAGTCGCTGTCGCCCGTCGCCTGCACGACAAACGTTCGAATAGCTCCCGCAGTGGATAAATCGACGCTTGCGCCGGAGCCGTCGCCGGCGGTCACGGGTAGCATCGTGAATGAATTCGCAAGGGTTGCATCAATCCCGCCAACGTCTATGGTTGCGCCCGAGGCGTCGCCGTTTGTAACCGTGACGCGCATTTCATCGGCCACGGCGCCAATTTGCTTCGTTCCTGGCGACGTGAACGTAACGACCGGACAGAAGGAGCTTCCCCCAGCGGATACCTCAATGTTCACCGATGCGCCGGTGAGCGTGCCGCTGACGGCGATAACCTTTGAAAACCCAATGTTGGCCGTGCTGGCAGCGGCTCCGGAGCCGACGCCGGCCGGCGCAGGTAGATTTGCGGTAAGAATGGGCATGGTCGTCGTCTCCTAGTTGGCTTTGATGAGCGTGATGCGGCGATTGTAAATGTTGACCGTACCGGTTCCGGATGCGCGCCGGAAAATGGCGCGAATCCCGTCGCCTGTCGTAAGGCCGGAGAAGAGATGCGTCGTCGTCGAATTGCGCCGGGAGGAGCCTTGCGTTTGCCTTGCAGTTCCTGCCACCGCTGTGGTGGTGGAGTTTAGGCCAAGGGCGATTTCGCCAACCGTGTTGTTGGTGGTGTTGTCCGTATCGGTCTCAAAAATGGCAAGGTAGTCTCCGTCCTCCGAAGGATTGAGGGCGCTACCAAACGCTGCCGCAAACGTTGCCGATGTTGTCCCGGATGAGCTAGTCGAGTTCTGACTGGCAGCGGCGTTGGATGTTGCGCTCGCGGGTATTCCGTCAAGTTTACTTTTGTCCGCGGCCGACATGAAGCCGGAGACGCCGGCTGTCGCCGCCGTGTGAAGTGTTCCCCCGCCTCGGCTTCCGTGAGCATGTACGTGGTCGGATCGAGGAAAGCTGTTGGCAGAGCCCGCGCTATTTGTGGTGTCGGAGATCGCTATGGGTGCTCCCAGGGAGAGCGGATCGCTTCCGGAGGGGGCGTGTCGGCTGCCGTGAGTGTCAAGGTCGACCTGCGGGTTGCTTAGGTCGAGGACGAACCCAACGGACTCCATAAATTGGTCAAGAGTGTCAACGGCTCCTGACACGGCGTCGTCGATTTGCAGGACAACGCCCTCGGTGAACGTGGAGACGCCTGACGCAGTGGGAGACACTTCTATCTGAAGGCGCTGGTTGGATACGCCAGCGCGACGGTATATGCGTTGAACAATCGCCATCAGATAAACTCCACGGTAACCTGAACGTCAATGGAGCCATTGCCGATGGTAAGCGCCTTGGTTGCAACCATGGAGATGCTGTCGCCGGCAGCAACATCGACAGCGTTGACGAGATCAGACGCTTGCCCAGGCGCGCCTGTCGCCAGGCTAGCCGTCAGGGCCGACGGAGCGCCATTTACGTGAAGCGTGTAAACGACGCTATTTCCATTGCCGACGCTGTCATTGGTTAAGACGCGCAAGTTGATGATTGTTCCGGCGCGCGGAACTGACTGCGTAAAAATGGGGCTTGTTGACGCAGTGGTCGTGGAGCGGCCGGGCGTAAGGTAGCGCGTGTCTGCCGCGGCGCCGACAGAGTTGTTGCCCCATGTGATGGAGGAGCCGGCGCCGATGAAAACCCGTGTAGCCGCACCACCGAGGCTTCCTCCGAGGGAGAGGTAGTTGGAATTAGTGACCGAGTCGAGAATGAATGACTGGGCTGGGCCCGTAAAGGTTCCCGCAAACGAGCAAAAGTTAAAACCTCGGGGCGGCGGAGCGCTCGGAGCGGCGGATACTGTAAAGCCTCCTAGGACATTGCATGCCTGCCAGAACTCATACGTTTGCAATGTGATCAATCCTAGGAAAGATGCGCCTTCTGCGCTCGTCACAATCGCTCGCGGATAGTTGAAATCGCCGGCGAATTGCCCGTTGATAATGAGGATTTCGCACGCGGCAGTCGCTTCATCGCCGGTGCCATCGACATCACCGCGAACCTGCACCAGCTGTAGACCGAGGATCTTGTCGCCTCCGACTCCATTGTTTACGATGTTGATGTCGCCCGTGATAATCCATCCAATGGACTCTTGGTTGGGGTCATCGACCACGGGAGCCGCGGATAGCGTGGAGCCAATCAGAAGCGCTGGATTGGCGCCTCCGAATTGCTGTGCAGGATCTACAGTCCAGGTAATGCTTCGCGGAGTCGCGGCTGTTCCAAGCTGGACAAAGCCCGGGGAGATGAGGCCAATGCGCCGGGATGGAGGGATCGTCAGGTCCTCTTCGTAAAGCCCGGGCGCACATAGGATGGCGGCTCGCTGAGCTTCATCGGCTGCATTGGTGGGCGGGGGGACAGCGTTGATGGCCCCCTGAAGCGTGGCAAACGGAGTGGACAGGTCTCCGTTGTCGATGGCGTCGGGATGTCCAGGTATTGCGTATGCGGATATGCCAGACGGAATTGTGCCGCCGGGGATCGTTGTGTTGATAAGAGGCAGAATACCGTTCGTGGCAGGAGCTGGCGTTGCCGCACTGATGGCGTCGTTGACGGCTCCAAGGTGAACTGCCGGCGTCCCTCCTACTCCAGCTTTGACGTTGGCCCGAGTGACGCGCGCGAAACGCGCAGCGGCGGGACTGGACTTGCACCCTGAGGACGTAAACGTGAAAAACGTGTTTGAAAACACGATGCCATCCGGCGACAGCTCGACGCTTACCTGGCCGCTAAAGGTGCCGCTGACGATGACCGTCGAAAAAGTCCCAAGTGCGGATATATCAGTGACGGCGCCAGTGCCGTTGCCGGCTGGGACATCTAGCGTAACTGCCTGCGCGCCGATGTCGTCGGCTGCCACTTCGATGGAGGCGCTGCTGGATGTGCCCTGGAGTACTGTCCGCATTTCTTCCGAGGCGAAAGAAAGGATGCGGGGGCCGTCGCCGGGGACGAACGTCGCGATTTGGCAAAAGTCGCTTCCGCCGTTGGCTATCTCGACGGTGATCGTGCCAGTGAAAGACCCACCGACAGCAATGGTCTTGTCGCGCCCGAGGGCGCCAGTTGCGACGGCCAGGCCAGTTCCTGAGCCCGTCGGTACGGGTAAAGCGACGCCCAGCGTGGCCAACCAGTCCTCCTAACGCAAGTAAAACTTTTCAACAGCACGGCGGGCAAGTGTGGAACAAACGGCCCGAACGGAGCGCCGGGCCGTTTGTTGCCAACGGAAAGTTAGCTACTGCACATCACGTGTTTGTAGGCCGTCCAGCATCAGGAGGATGACCTTCTGATCATCAGTTGCGCCGCCGTTGATAAGAGTCAGCGCGTCGGTGGTCCCAACCGAGAACCATTCCATGTTAGCGTTAAAATTTTGCCGGACCGGGACCACAATCGGTCGCGCCAATTTCATGATGGCATCAGCTGAGGGCCAGCCGTGATTGTAGATCGGCGTTGCGGCAGCGGCACCGCCGTCTCCAAACACGCCGCCGCCGGCAGGCAGGTACCAGCTGGGGCACTGAAACTGCGGCTTGTCGCCAAGGTTAAGCGTTACGTACAGCTGAGACACGGTCTGCTGATACAGCTCGCGGATGTTCGTGCCATCAAAATACAGCCAGAGGCGAAGCGACAGGATCACATAAGTTTGATCCGAGGCCAGTTGGCCCGCCACTTGAAGATTGGTGAGCGCCAAGTTCCCCACATTGGCGTTCCCGAAAAGTCGAGTCGATGGGGTGATGGGAGTCGCCGGCGTTCCAGTGGTCCGAATCAGGCTATCCCAAAACGGTTGATGGCGACGTTCTCGAATACCATGAAGACGAGGCATGAGCGGTTCCTTCCTCTGTTATTCTTTCCGCCCGGAACTTTGAACAACGCGAAACTTTCCGGTAAAGCAGGCGGAAAGAAAGAACGTGCAAAGCCGAACGTGGTCGGGTGTCTCCCCGCCAAAGAAGTTGAAGGGCATTCGCCGGAATTGGCGAATGACCTAGGAGGAAGGGATGAGGAAACGGTAGTGGTTACGCTAGCAGCCGAAGCCGCCGCGGAAGATTCCAGTATAGAGGCTCGACATCTTGTCAAACCGTGAGGGCTGCGCCGACGGCACGGCCTTCACGAAGCTTTTGGCCGGAACGGCCGCAACCATGGAGCGACGCGGCACACGGCCGACGAGCGCGTTCCAAGGGGTGCCGATGCCGCTGCCGATCTGCGACGCAGGGCCTTGCTTAGGCATTGGCAGCGCGTTGGGGGCGGTCGCGGACGGCAGCGGGGCCACGTCGTCGGCGCCCAGCTCGGCCTCGAAGGCGCCCAGCTCGACGTACTCGCTGAGATCGTCGTGGTACAGCTCGCCCAGCTCCTCTTCGGCGCCAAGCTGGACGTACTCGCCAAGCTCCGCCTCGTACTGGCCCATCTCCACGTACTCGGACAATCCCTGGTCGTAAATGTCGCCAGTCGACCAGAAGCCGCCAGTGGGTGCCGCCGAGTCACCATTTTTGACGGCGTCCTTGGCTGCATCGTCGACGCTCGCGCCCAGGTACTTCTTGTATTGCTCGGGCATGAGCGAGCGGAGCGACGTGTCGAGCAAATTGACGCCAAGGCCCATCAGGATGTGCTGGCGATTTTGCTGAACCATCGGCGCCTTGATCCGCGCAGTGATGAACGCACCGGCGGCCAGGACGGCGCCAGCAAGCACGGGCTTGCTAAATTTGCCAAGCCGGGCAAGCTGCGCCTCGAATTGTTTGTCGAGCGCCGTGACGGCAGCCTTGGCCGCGTACATGGAGCCCGCGACGGGAATCGCCATCTTTACAGAGTCAATGAGCGCACCGCGCGGATTGGACCGCATACGATACCGCTTCATGAAGTTGCGAGCGGCAGCGTTGCCGTAGCCCTTCTGGTAGATGATGCTACGACGCGCCTTCCACAGTCCGCGGATGCCCCGGGCCGGCGACCCGCCTCGGGAGCCGGGCCCTTTCGAAGCGCGACGACGGATGGCCTTCCACTTCGTGCGATGGCGGCGCTGCGTTTTCGTGAGCTTCGGCTTGTCGCTTGGGTTGCGGCGATAACGCCGGCGGCGACGCGGAGCGGCTGCGACCGCACGACGACGGCGCCGGGTCGGGTTCTTGCGTGCCGCGGTGCGCCGGCGGCGACGCGGAGCGGCTGCGACCGCACGACGACGGCGCCGGGTCGGGTTCTTGCGTGCCGCGGTGCGCCGGCGAGCCGGCCGACGACGTTTGGCCGCGGCTGTCGTGCGGCGGCGGCGCTTCCGTGCGGGGTTCTTGCGCGTTTTTCGGCGCCGGAGCTTCGCGAGGCGCTTTGCATGCGCCTTTGCCGCCGCTCCATAGAGCTTCTTTGCCATCGTTCCCTTTCCTTTCGGATTTTTGCGCCGGGTAGCCCGGCGAGCCGGTTTCTGCCGCAACGTACGAGCGCGCCGAACGGGGCGCTTGATGGCGCGCTTGGGATTGTGCTTGGCGGTTCGCCGTGACGACGGATTCACAAAAAATAGGGGCATGACGCTCCTAGGAAACGCGGCCAGAGGTCGGAGTAGCCACGGGAAGTTTGTTTATGCTCGCAAGATTGCTCACGACAGACAAGAAGAACTCTTTGCAAGGGCCACTGCTGGAGTCTGGCGCCGGGAAAAAATCCATCGGTGCATCATTTGACCGCCTCCAAGATGGCGTCGAGTTTCACGTCTTGTTCGGCCTGTTCCTCGGTGAGGCGCTCCTGGAGGGCGCGTTGCGCCGTCAATTCGGCACGGATCTCGGAGACCCGCTCGGCAAGGTCTCGGTGTCCGGCTTCATTGTGATGCTTCAGCTGCTCGTCGATGGAGGCTTGGGTGGGGCGGCCAGTGATGGCGCCGGAAAGTGCCCAGATCGCCCCTCCGACGGTCACTAGGACGCCGAACACGATCGAAAGCAGTTTGCCGATAGGGAGTTGCACCACGGTCTCATGCCTCCTAGTCGACAATGCCTCGGGCCTCGATGCGCATCTTGCCGCCCCAGAGCATGCCCAGAAGCTTGCGCTTGCCATGGATGACTAGAAGGCATCGGCCCGAGGGTACGCAGTAAAGCTCGGGGTACGGGCGCTTGGTGTGAGACTCGATCTTGTCGTCGCCCTCTAAATATGTGAACCCCAGGCATTTGCCGAGAAGAGTCAGCGTCTTGGCAGACCGGAACGTCCTCGGGACTGCCTTGATGCGCCCTTCCCCGCCCTCGATGGGCTTGTAGGCTCGTACGCCATTGGAGAACTCGTGGATGTAGTTGTGCGTGCCATCGTTCCACTTGTCGCTGCGATAAAGGACATTGACGGCTGGGCCAAGCGGAACCACTGCCTCTGGGATCTGGAGGGAGCGATGAAACACGCCGATCTCGCGAGCGTCGCGGTCCTGGAAGACGCCATAGCGATGAATTGCGCGCCCCATGTCGCGGGGGTAGCCTTCGCTCGCCTTGCGCGTTGGTGCGCGACTGGTGGCTCGATTCTTTCGCATCAGGTCCTCCGCTTGGCCCACTCCTGATAGACGATATAGGCAAACGTCGCGTAGACGCCCCATTTGATGAGGTTGGTGGTCAACTCAAGCCCGCGGCCTGCTCCACGGGCGAGAGTCTCTGCCTTGTCTGCAAGTTCCGACGCGCTTTCCGAGACCGACTCCCAGGCAAGCGTTAGGCCACTCGGAGGCGGGTAATTAGCAGAGCTGCGCTCGATAGCAAATTTCGCACCCTTAGACCAGAAATCCTCATTGGCGGGATATTCAAAGGACCCCATGCGCCCCAGGAGCCCAGCGCCGGGAAGAGTCGCCGCCCATGCTCTGGCGGCGTCCTGAAGCGGTGCGCCCCAGTTGATGTTTGGGTCGTACGTCTTCTGGATAAAGCTCGAATAGAAGTCATAGACATCGCGATACGTCGACCGCGGTATCAAGGAGCTGCTGTTTACGCCAGGGCGATAGCCGCGTTTTAGGCGCAGCTCCCTCTTCTTGGCCATGAAGTATGTGACGGGATCAACGGAAGGCATTAGCGCTTCTTCCTTAGGTAGATATATGCGGCAGCCGCGCCAACCAGGAGCCATGGCGCCGGAATGCCCGCAATGCTCGCGCCTAGCCCAGAAAGCGCCGTGCCACCGCGGCTTGCGATGAGGCCAGCCGCCCGCGGCCCCGAGCCGATGTACTTTGCGCCCGAGGGAAGTCGTCGAGCCGCACTGTCGGGGCTGAGGCCAAGGCGATGGCTGTGGCCATAATTTGGGTGAGGGGCAAACACGCCATCGCGAAGCGAGCCAGGGGCTACATAGTGGTCGTATTGCTTCTTCTGGTAATCCCAGACCGAATAGCGCATCGCTTACTTCTTTCGCAGAAGAAGCCAGCCGACTACGGCGGCGGCGCCGGCAAGGGCAAGGTTCCGACCGGAAAGTTCGAAGCCGTCGACGTGCCGAAGGCCATGGGTGTGCAACCAATACGGTGAGCCTTCCTTTCGCACCTCAAAGAACGGAAGACGTTGCTCGCGCTTGTGGAGGTAGTATGGGCTGTCCTTGTCAGGGACACGGAAGAACTGCGAAAGGTTGGTCACGTCGCCCATCGTGACCGGCGTTCCTTCGTCAAGTTCCATGACGTCCGCCAGCGCGCGATGTTCGGCCGACCAGGAGCGGCCTTCTGGCAGACCTTTCCATCGCCCCTGGTATTCTGGCTGCTGAAAGCCAAAGCGATATCCGAGGGGCATTAGCGGCGTCCTTTCTTCTTGGCCGGTTTTTTCGTTTGCGTCATCGCCAGAAGGATTCCGCCTCCAATGGCCGCCAAACCAATCGGCGACATCGCAAACTCCATGAGGCCGCCTTTTGGCTTGAGGTCGGGCGGGTGAATGACTTGCCCTGACGGGCTGGCAATTGAAGGAGGCTGCTCTGGCGGAGGCGACGGAGGTCGCGCAGGGGCGCGACGCTGGTCAGCGTAGTCTTTGAACTCGGCGAGAAGGACGTCTGCGACCGAAGCGACGCCATCCTCGGTCCCAAAGGGAACGATAGACATGCCGAGTGCGTCCTGGGCCTTCTGCACGCTGTCAATGGTGTCGGGTCCAATGCGTCCATCAATGCCCACGGCCTTCGCTGCCCCGACAGCCGCCATGCGATTGAGCTGCGTTTGAAGACCCTTGAACACGGCGAGCGTCTGAGCATCCATTGGAATTGCGATGCCAGCCAGGACGCGGCAATTGGGCTTTGGGTGCCGTTTGGAGCACCAGGAGGTCGTGCTTAGGTTGCCCATCGCCAAGCGGCCTCCTTTGATTTCTCGCAAAGCGCCCAGGCCCTCGTCGAAGGGATTCACGGGCGCTCGCTTGGTGGGTGACGCATTGAGAACGTCCTCAACGATGTTGACCCAGGGACGACTCTTCCACTGCGGCCCGGCGACGATGCGCAGAGCGCGCATGGTCGCGTCGTCGACAAAGCCGTCGCGGCGGGTGAAGTACCCAAGCCGCGACAAGTAGCTCTGAATTCCTTCGACGAGCATAATGATGTTTGGCGCATAGGGGTCCACCGTCGATGGCGTAAACCATACAAAGGGAATGATCATTGTCGCATTGACGCGATCAATGCCGAGGTCCATGAGGATGTCGACGACATCGTTTTGCCCTTGAGGCCGTGGCTCGCGCATTTATTTCCTCGTGAGAATGAATGCCAGGGCGACGGCGCCGCCGGCGATGGCGATGGGGACGATGGGAAGGCCACCGGCGGGTTGCGCGACGGGCATTTGCGGAGGCGGTGGCGGGTCACTGGCGCAGAGTGCGGCGCCAATCTGAGCGCCTGCCATCCCCGCTTGAGGCGGGGCGCCCAGCGCCCCGGCCCCAGCTCCAACGGCGACTTGCCCGGTGGGATGTGATGCGACGCGACAGGCGGCGTTGGCAATCTTGGATAGCGCCTTTTTGCCGAAATCGTAGGCGGCCGATGCGCCCGAGCGAACGGCGCTTCCGATTCTCTTGGCGCCGCTGTAGATGCCCTTGCCGGTCGCCGTTACTGCCCGGGCCGGGGCCGTCACGACGCTCTTGACTCTCGACCAGAAACCTTCAAGCACCGCCTGCTCTGCCTCGGCGCCATAGCAGCCAAGGCCCATGAGAGATTTGAGCTGAGGCGACTTTCCGCTTCTTCCGGCCTTCACGAAATCCTCGACGAGGCCCTGGCTCATGGCCGAGGCAATGCCCCCGCGCAGCGCCGCGGCGGCAGTGGCCCCCTGCATGCGGAGCTGGTTGGCCTTTTGCGATACGCGCACCCATAGCTTGGGGTCCACTTCGTCAAAAAGGGCCTTCATGGCGGCCTTGCGCTCTGATTGCGGAACCTGCTGGATTGCCTTCATGATGTAGGACGCCACGGTTTTTCCAAAATCACCGACGGGGTCAGACGCGGGCCCAAGGCCGCCCTCGTCGTCACCTAGGTAATCGAGAACGCCGGTGTCGATCGTGCGTCGCGGCATATATTTGGTCCGGCGCGCGTTCACGCGCTCAGTGGCAGGGCCTTCGAGAAGGACGTGGTCGGGGTATGCAAAGCCCGGTCGCCAGGCTTTTGTGATCTCGCGCGGTACGAGCGTGTCGACCGTTCGGCGCGGCATATACTTGGTGCGGTGGGCGCCTCGCCCTGGCGCTTCGACGCTCACCCAGCTGGGAAGCGCGAAGCCGGGATTCCATGGCGGTGGGATCTTCATAGGTCGACTCCTAGGCGACAGGCCAGAAGCGCTCGGCGACGACCCGACCGTGCATCTCATCGGTGCGCCCGCCGGCTACGGGGTCAAGGGTAATCCAGCGTCCGGAGCGGGGCTCGCGGGCCTGGGCAAAGACATGGCTGTATTGGCGTTGCCCGCGATAGAACATATCGCGGAAGGCGACCGTCACAATGCGGCACTGGCCGCCGACGGCTAAGATGAGGGCGCAGATGAGCGCCGCCATGTCGTCGCAGTCAAGGCTTGGAATCTTTCCGGCGGCAAGTTCCTTTGCGACCAGGCTAGGGCTGCGGACAAGCTCAACCGTGCGAGGGTCGCGGGAATAGCGCGTGCGCGAAAGGACGTAGTAGTAGATGGCAAGGTACTCAGAGAGAAAGTCCTTGCTGGGGAGGCCGCCGACGATGTCCTCGGCGAGAGAGCGGACGGCGTAGTCGTTCTGAGACGTCAGCGCCGCCCGCCGAATCACCGCCACGGTCTGCGGGGCCCCTTGGTAGGGGCTGCGTTGTACCGTCTTATGGAGGCGCAGGGGTCATGGGCTTTCCTCGGCAACCGGTGGGTCAGGGTCTGTCGTACCTTCCAGGAGGAATTTCGCGACCTGTCGGACGTAATCGCGACCAGCGACTGTGGCTAGGGGAGAGCCGTCCTCGATAGTAGCAACTTTGTTCAGGAAGGCGTCAATCCCTTCCCGCTTCACATAGGCCAAAATTCCCTGCGGGATCATGTTGCGGGCCGATTGTGCCAGGACGGTAGCGGGGGTGTTGTTGCGATACGCCGCCTCCAAGAGGAGGACCGCCTTCTTGATGTCGGCAGGGTCGACGTTGAGCGGCGGACCGTTGGCTTCGGCCTCCGCCTTCGCCTTTTGCGCGGCCTGCATGCGGGCCACGACGCTCGCTGGCATTTGCACGAGCTTGCCGTCAGGGCGGCGCACGGTGACCATCTGCTCGACGGGGGGCTCGCCCTCGGGCAGCTCCGAGGGGCCTTCGGCGTCATCCGGGTCAAATTCGCCGCTGCCTGCGACCCGGGTCGCGATTCCCTTGGCAAGCGAGCTGTTGAAGACCAGCTCGGCGGCGCGCTCCCAGCCCGTCTTTGGTGACTCATCGTTGTTGGGCAAAAGAGCGTCAAATCCCGACTTCAAGCTCACAAGTCCTTGGATTTGCTCAAGGGGGCTCTGCTCTTTTCGGGCTCGCAAGGCCGCCAGCTCAGACTCTCGGGCCTCTAGCTCGCGCTCCAGGCGGCGCATGATGTCTTTGAGGCCGTCCACGCGCATTTCGAAGCCGTGACGCTGGCTGTCCATCGCCTGCTGGTGAGCCTGGGCCATGGTGGCCAGCTCGCGCGCATGGGATTCGCGCATCGCCTGCATGTCGCGCTCGTGGCGATCTTCCCGCCGGCGAATTTCCTCGCGGTTGAAGTCGCGCATCTGGCGAAGCTCGCTCTCATGGGTCTGCCGCAGGCTGTCTAGGCGGTTTGCCTCCTGCGAGCTGGACTTGTCCATGAGGTCGATGAGGCGGTCAGAGGCGCTCGTGTCGGCCGGCCGGTTCAAGACGCTGATGAGGGCCTGCTCCTTTTGGTTGAGGGCGTCCTGCATCAGCCGCAACTGATCGCGTAGCGGGTCCATGACGCGCGAGATGCCATCCCAGTCGGTGCCCTGGGAAGCGCGCTCGCGTTCGCGCTCGGCGCGCCTCTCTGCGTCCTGGGCCATTTGATGGGCCAGGCTCATTGCATGCTCGACCGGGCCATTGGCGGCCTTGCCATTGGGCGACGGCGAATCCTCGTGCATGAGCGAATCAATTCGCGGCACGCCGGCAATGTCGAAGGTTCGCGCGCCCGCATAGCGCCAGGTTGGGGAGCCCTTCTTGGTCCGCGCAGGCTTGTGAACGATGAGCTGGTAGCGCCCCCCGCCATGCTCCTGCGCGATGCGCTCCACGGTGACGGGCTCCTCATAGCGCGAGAGGCTACCGCCGGTCTTGATGCCCTTGTACGTCGTCGGCGAGATGCGCTTCAGCATGACCCGGATGGCGCCCTCAGAGCCGAACTGACTCATCCAGTCATATAGTTCTTGGTCGCTATCCTTTTCGATTTGCTCCTCGGGGGAGTCGATCTCGTCTTCAAACTCAACTGCTGGCGGCACTGGGCGCCTCCTCTTCGTCGCCGGCGGGGGCGGCTTGCATGGTGGCCTGGGCGTCGCCGTCGCCGTCGTCGTCGCTGTCGTCGTCGGTAGCGTCCTCGATGGTCACGTCTTCGACCATCTCCGAGCAGACCGTCGCGGCGTGCTCGAAGGCCCCGACCATGTTGGCCAACTCGGTCGGCATAGGAGCATCGGCGGTCCAGACATCCAGCTTGCGAATCATTTCGCAAAGCGTGGCGCCGATCCCCAGGGTCCCCTGGATGCGGCCCGCCAGCATAGGCAAAAGGATTGACTCCCCGCCGCTGAGGTATTCGGCGACGGCGTCCTCGACGGCCTGGACCCGGTCGCCCTGCTCGCTTGCGGACTGCGCGATTGCGGCGGCGATAAAGCGAAGGAGCGGATAGACGTTGTTCTCTAGCTCCTTTTTTGGGTCTATCACCGCCGCGCCGGCGATAACTTTCTGCGCGCGGTCAATTTCACTCAGAATCGTTGCTGCGTCCATCGGAGCCTCCTAGGCCATGCTTTCGAGACCAGCGTGCCTGGCGACGCTCACGCCGGCGAATCAGGAGAGGCGCCGGGTCCCATTGGTTGCACGTATAAACGGGTGAGTCGCCAGAGAGTTCAAGGAAGACGCCCGGGATTGCCGTGCAATAGCGGTGGGTTTGCCGCGGCGCCTTCGTCAAGGACCCTGCCGGGTTACCGGCATCGAAGTGGCTTTCCGCTCGGAAGTAATACCGGCAGTCGCGGACGCACGGAACGAACTCAGGCTCGTACGGTTTCGCCGCCTCGGGCGGCGGCAGCGGTAGCGCCGGGACTCCCAGAAGCGCCCCAGGCGGCATGGGCGACGGCTCGCCCGACTCAAGCGTCCCCATTGCGGGCGCTTGCTTGTCCTCGTCCCTTGCTGAACCTCGCATGAATCCTCCTGGCTGCGCAACGTAAACCGTTTACGCAGGGTTGCAAGGGGCCAGCAACGCCATTTGCCCAGCGTTTTTTCTAGAGGATTTCGGAAATGGTTTTGTGAACGAGCAAGGGCCGCAAGCAAACGGAGTCCAAGAGCGGCGCGGGTTTCGCGAGAGGCCGAAAAACGGGCCCGGCAGTTCCCGGTCTCGGTGCCCATTGGCAAGCGGGAGGCGCGGGAGCGCGCGGTTAGCTCAACCCAATGCTTGGAGTCAAGGCCGGGAATTCCCCCGGGTCACCCACGTGGTATGATGCAGGCAATCCCGGGGACCGATTGTGGGCGCGGGTGGTTTTTGCCCCTACCTCCCGGGCGTGCGCCGCTTTGCAAGGGGCGTGCCAGAGAAACTTTCGAGCGGAAACCCCCGCGGGAAACTAGTTTCCCGGGCCGCGAAAAAGTTTGCGCGGTCTAACGTTGCGGAATGCCGGGGTTGGTGCGAAAATTTGTGCGCGTGGTCCCGGTGACTACATGGGTAACCGCCCGGATTTATTGGCGAGCGATCCCGGCACGGCCCCTGCAGTATCCCTGGTTTCCATGTTCTCTGCCAGCCGGCACCCACACCAACCTACACGCCCCGGCGCTTCGTGCGTCGGGGCGTGCGGTTTGGCGTTTTCGGTTGACGGGAAAACCCCGGTATTCGCCGGGGGCGCTGTCAGCGCCGCGACAAGCGGCGCTCCCGCTGGCGACGGCGCTCGTCGCCAGCGAACGGGAGCGCCGCTTGTCGCGGCCCTGACAGCCAATAGCGCGCGCGTCATGGGCGCGCGACGCCCCGCCGGATTTTTCGGATCTCGCGGCCCCCGCGTCATTGTACGCTGACAAGGGGGAGTGTAATAGTTTCGCGTACATTGGGAGTGAGGGCACCCGTGTGTCCGACACACGGAGGCCCTACATAGGAACGAAAGGCTTACACAATGGCAAAAAAAGACACTCAAGCCGATACTGCGCTCGTCTCTGCGACCTTGCCCGCTAATCTCGCCCCCCGTGGGGAAATGGCGGAAAAGGTGGGAGAGATGACTGTGCTCGTCGGATCCAAAGCGGTTACACGTACGGTCACCGGCGACGATGTAGACAAACAGGTGAGGCGAGCGCTCGGGCGGGAGATTGGCTCGGCATTTCAGGCGCAATGGCAAGCGGACGCTATCGCGAATAGACTCACCTCGGAGGCTGAGGTAGTCAACCTGCCGGTAAAGGTAGTACGGTTGCGCATAGCGCAACGTGCGCGCGGCATGCGCCCGCTCGTCGGCGACGAGTAAGGGATTATCCGCCCCGGCGCGATGCGCCGGGGCGCATACCAAGAGCCCACACCGGCGTCGGTGTGGGCTCTTGGTATGCGTTTAACGGATGATTTACTTGCTCGGCGCCATGCGGCGCGCCTTGCCATACATAGGGGGGAGATCCCCGACGTGTCGGGCATTGGCGATGCCGTGGCGCGCGCATGCGCCGCGCGCGCATGGCAAAACTTGCGGGCGGAAATTGCCCGGGATACGGGAGAATCTCACTTTTTCCCCCGGGAGCGCACGGTATCACACGCGGCGTCAATTGCGGGTGAGCGCATGCGCACACTGTGTGCGCATGTCGTCGTCGCGTATCTCGCCGACGATCGGCCGGGCGATCCCCGGGAGTATGCGGTCGCATACTTCGCTGCATTGGATCGGGTGTCGGAGCGTATCCGGCAATCGGCCGATCGGCGCGCCACGGTTTCCCCTGCCCCCCTGCGTGCGACGGTGCGATCCGGTGTGCGCAATGGTAGGAGCGCCGGGGCGCGGCATGGAGTCGACCCGATCGCGGCGACAATCCCCGGCGCGGATTGGCGCGTTAGTGAGGCGTTTCGGCGCCTTGAACGCGAGGCACGCGATCTGCTAGCGAGCGAACGGGCGGAGGCGGCGCACGCCGCACGCCGCGCGCCGTCGGCGCGTCGGACCGTTGTTTACACTGCGACGGCGACCGGTGCGGTGACGGTAGAAACCCGGGCGAAAAAGCGCAAGCGCGGGGGGCGCCGACACCGGCGCCGCAAGTAGGCTAGCGCGCACATCGATGTAAGCCTGCCGGGCGTTGCCCGGCGGGCCTTTTTGCGTTTTCGGGCGTAAGCCCGTGGGAAAAGGGACGACACAATGGCAAACGGCAATACAGGTACGGCAAACGCGCGCCTTTGGATCCGATATCAGGGCGCATGGGTAAAGCTCACACTGCGACCCGAGGAACGTATCGAATTCGGGTTTCATGCGCCTACGGAGGAAGGCTTCCGTAGCGAGGGCTGCATTTTGGAGCATAACGGCGCGCATGTGTCGATGCACCGTTACTACCGATCGCGGGATTGCGATGGAGTCTATAGCGGGCACTCGTTGATGCGGTGCCCGTTGGACAATTTGCATTCCGTCGACGTCGACGTCGACGGCGAAACCTTTCGCCGTCCCGATTGGAAAGAACTATCGCGACTCGACCGAGATCACGCGGCCGAGGATGCGGGATACTAAGACGCGAACCAATAAAACGGAAACGGGGACAAGGGACGATGAAACGAATCGCAATGGCAACCACGCTCGCAATCGCTCTTTCCGGCTGCTCCTGGGCATTCCAGGATACGCTTCCGGATATTCATAAGCCGGGTGACGCGCCCATGTGCAGCAAGGGCAAGGGATGGCCGATCGTTGACACGGTTTTCATGGTCAGCAACCTTCTCGCAATGGCGGTCTACCTCGACGCGGAGTATGGGGGCGCCGCCGCAGTGCAAGGCGGGTTCGCCGCACTATGGGGCGCGAGCGCTTACTCGGGGTTTAAGAACGCCGGGGAGTGCAAGCAAGCCTATTTCGATTATGTCCGCAAAGAGCGAGAAAGGAACGAACGGTAAGGCTGTCGGCGCCCCGCACGGGGCGCGCATCGAGCGCTCGTGCGAGCGTTGGGTGGGCATCCCGTGCCCTTGGGAAAGGAACGAAACATGGACAATGGCAAACATTTTCTTCGCATTCGCCGCAGTGACGGCAAGGCATATGTCGACCTATGCCTTTATGGGATCACGCGCGTTTTCAATCCCTCGGAGTGGTCGGCGCTCATGGCTGGCGATGGTGTCGTTTGCGACATCTTTCATCGCGTCGAGCGCTGGTGCGAAGTGCTCTATTACTACGAGTCGCCCGCGTCTAACCATATATGGGGGCCCGGTTTTGACGAGCGCGAAATCGGGATGAAAGTCGTGTGCATTGACTTTCCGTATGGTGCGGCCAAGGAACTGGCTCAAGCCGCGTTCGAGGGGCTCCTCGAATACGACGGTCAGGAGCCGAATGAGTACGGCGATCGAGATTCGGTCGTCGTCGAGCTGGATGCTCGATGGCCGCATTGGTGCGCGCATTATGGCCAGGGCAAAGGGCGAGTCGAGTGGCGGTTCCAAAACGACGAGATCCGCGAGCGCTGGCAGGCATGGTGCGCGCGAAACGATAAGACGTTCGAGCGTTGTCGCGAGCGCCTTGAGGCAATTGCCCGGAATACCACCTGGTCGGCCGACGAAACCGGGACCGTACATATCGGCTACGACTTCGCAGGGTTCGGATTTTCCGCAGCTCGCCTAATTGGCGGTGTGATCAATCACGGCGACGACGACGCGCCCGATTGGTCCATCCATACGTGAGCCGTAGAAAGAATCTATTTCATCTAACACTGGCCGATTTGCCTCCCATTTACGGGGGGCGGGCTCGGTTGGTGACCGACGACGATTTACTCGCTCGTTCCTTGGTTCGGAAGCGGTCACGGCTTGCCACCGTGGCCGCTTCCGATCCTTCCCAAGTTGCGAGCGGAAAGAATATGTGCCCGATGATTCAGAAGCCACGATTTCCACATGATTGCTCCGAGTGCCGGTTTCTTGGGACTGTGGACGGAGGCGACCCCTATCGCGGAAGCCAGTTTATGCGCTTCGATTTATACTATTGCGCTTCGACGGACGACGGATCCTTGCTCGCTCGCTACGGAGACGAAGGCGGCGAATACCTTAGCAGCCCGCGCGCGCTCCTTGAGCGCGAGTCGGGGGCTCATCCGGCCCTCCGTTGGGCTTTGTCTCTCGTGCACCGGGAAGAAAGGGACATCTGATGACAGCTCTCCAGAAGCTAGCCCTGGATGCGCTCGCCGTGCAAGACGCCTGCAATCTGTGCGGCGTTGCCCAGGGGTTTGCTCGCGCCATGGCCGAGCTTACTTCCTTGGGGTTCGATACGGAAGCGCGGAACAATCACCCGATCGCAAGAGTGTGGGCGGACAAGATTGCGCATCTGACAGGGACCCAATCGCTTGGCGCTCCTGCGGTAATGGACGCCTTCGCGCGCGTTTCCGAGATGGCGCGGGGGGAATGATATGGACCCAAACGCTAACTACGACGAGCTATCGGCCCTTGCCGCGCAGTTTCTCGAATCCTGGGACCAGGAAGAGGAAGTCGACACCGACGACGCC
The DNA here is from genome assembly GCA_033720555.1 of Kiloniellales bacterium. Classification (GTDB taxonomy): domain Bacteria; phylum Pseudomonadota; class Alphaproteobacteria; order Kiloniellales; family JAKSDN01; genus CALJXB01. Next base: position 62,816 of record JAWWCG010000001.1, read on the forward strand.
TATCGCATGGCAGAGTTGTTTACAGCGCTTGACGCCTGGATTCGCAGCGGCGGTTTTTTGCCCCGTGCGTGGAGAAAGCCACGAGAGAGGGAAGAATGACTAAAGAAAAAGCAACGCGCGTCTCGTTCCTTACGCACTACGACATCCGCTTGTGATGATGTCGACACCGGATCGCGAAAAAGCCTATCAGCTAGCAAAGGAGCATGGGCTTACGGCTTGCGATCTGCTAGATGCTGCGCGCGACAAGGCGCGAGCACCCGAAGGAATACAAAGCATGGTTAGCTAATCAAGAGGAGTTGGCTGACCTGGAGCGCGAAATGGAGGCAGAGCGCCGTTTCGGTTGCTAGGTAGCTTTCTTGGAACTGGGAAAAGGAACGAAACAATGGCAAATGAGCGAGGAAAGTGCGCCGGCCTAGTCGAGGAGCAAGCGCGCGACCGGATTGAAGATATACGGCTTCTATTGGTACCGACGAAAGAGGACGTCGAGCTTGTCGATCGCGGCACGATGGATACGTGTATTCGTCTTGGCGATATCGAGGAAGTGTATTCGCAGGAACACGCCGCGGACTATCGAGACGAAGACGGCACGCTCGACTTGGAGTCGTTCGTCGACGATCACTGGGACGAGCTTGCCGAGCGTGCCCGCGAGCGTTGGTACGAGTTTGGGCTTGGCTTTGATTATGTCGATCGCGAGGATACCGAGCATTTCTGGCGATACCAGATCTCGTGGGGGGGTCCGAGCGAAGAAATTCGCTTTTTCGCAAACCATGATCTCACGCTCTATCGCGCGGAATTCTGGTACATGGATTGGTTCGACGGCGCCCATGTCGTGGTCACAGACGACGACACCGTGCGGGCCATCTGGGACGAGTTTGTCGAAACGGAAACCGCTGCGCATGCGCGAGACAAGGTATTGAACGATGGCTAAGCAAAACGTGACAAGATATTCCGACGCGGAGTTGTCCCTCCTGGTGCTCAATACCGAGCCTCACTACCGCGAGTTTATGGACTGCGAGAGCGAGGAGGAGTTGCGCGCGTTCGTCGAGCGCGCGTTTATCTTTACCGAGAAGCAGTTCGCGGAGTTGCTCGACGATTGGAGGGATCGCGATGAGTGACATGCTGTGCGTAGTCTGCAATGAGCCGTGGGACGCCTACGGCGCTCGCCATGGCGATATGGCCAAATGGGAGTACGAGTTATTTCGCAAGGGGGCCGGGTGCCCGTGCTGCGAGGGCGATAGGCCCGAGGGGCTCGATGAAAGCGAAGCTGCGGAGGCGGCACTTCGTCAGCAAATATTTGAGCCTACCGACGACGACGAGGTAGCGCATGGCGCGATGGATGCGTTGCAGGGAATGAAACGGCCAAAATGGCAACGCCCGGAAGATCCTTGGCTTTGGCGTTGCGATGGATGCGAGACGGGTGTTCGACGCGACTTGGACGATCAGGAGACGTATTCCGAGGGGGCCAACGAGCGCTATGTCGACCCATGCGAGACGGAGCCACCGTTTCTTTTCGAGGGAAAAAAGTATTGCGGCGGCTGCATGCGCGTCTGTCGGCGCTGCGATGACGAGATCTTTGCAAGTTCGCAGTCTGCCACGGGCACGGTGCTTTATGGCGATACGTACGACCCAGGCGCCTCGTTTCTACCGGACGATTGCTATTTGACGGAAGATCTTCTCTGCATCAATTGCTTTGAGGATTGGCAATCCGAGGCCGCCGCGGAAGTCGACGACGAGGAGTCTAGCGACAACGCAAACGAAACTTCCTAGCGGAAAGAAGGGCTAGATAACCGGCCTCGACTGGAGCCCGCAAGCAATGATAACCTGCGGGCTGTCGCCGGCGCCGTTTAAGCCGGTTTGGGTAAACCTACTGAGAAGGAGCGAGCTGTGACAAAAACGTCACGCATTGTTGCGTGTCGCGTCGGCCAGGAGCCCGTCGTGGAGACGCTGAACTTAACTCTTGGGCCAATGCAACACTTCGTTGGCGGCTATATCGAGGCTGTGCGGCTCGATAATCACCTGATTCTTTGGTGCAACGAAGAGGGCCGCATTCTTGGCTTGCCCGTGAATCGCCGCCTAGGTCCCGGGATTAACATTTACGGTGACTTTTTCGTCGCGGCCTCCGACGCCGATGGCAGAGAGATCGGTCTGACGGAAGCGCAGGCGACTCAGGTGCTTGGCTATCTGAAAAAATTGCCAGGGCCTCTGACTCTTTGCGAAAGCGGCGACGTGACGGGCGTGCGCTGCGAGGAGCAGGACGCACGGAGGCTTGTCGTCGTCCGGTATGTCCCCTTGTATCAACGCGAGACCGCCAAAGCGGCAGGGACCTGGAAAGGCTTGGTGAGGGCTATCAATTGCTGCGAGGCGTGCGCCGATATGTTTGCGGATAGCGACGATGCGCAATGGTTCGAGAGGGAGCAGTAATGGGAAATGTCCATATTAAAGTCCTGCATGACGACTATCCGGCGAGCCCTCGTGAATGGGAGAATATTGGCGTCATGGTGTGCTGGCATGATCGTTACCGGCTTGGGGATGAGCAGGTGCGCGAGCCGCAGTTGTGCGTTGACGATCTTCCGGCGGGGACCGTTGTGCTGCCTTTGTGGCTGTACGATCACGGCGGGATTACGATGAGTGCAGGAAGCGAAAATCCGTTTTCCTGCGAATGGGACTCGGGTGTCGTTGGCATTATCTACGCCACGCCCGAGCGCATACAGCGTGAGTTTGGGGCGAGCTGGAGTAGAGACGTCGTGATTGCCGTTCTTAAAGCGGAAGTGAAAGTGTACGACGACTATCTAACGGGCAATTGCTGGTCGTTCGTGATCGAGAAGGACGTGCCAGCCTGCGAATGCTGCGGCGCGACGGCCGCACCGGAGATCATGGATTCATGCGGCGGGTTTTACGGCGACAATGCCCTGGACGATATGCGTGCGCATGTCGACGACGAGTACCACGACCTTTTGGAGGAAGCGTGGGAGCGGCGAGGCTCCGATGCGTAGAAGCAACGAGCCGCGACTTTACGACTATCTGATGGTCGAAGGGGCGGCGCGTGCGCTTCCGAAAGACGTCGGCCCCGAGGGGATTGCGGAGGAGGCGGCCATAGTGGCGCGCATCCTTCCGAGCATGCAGCGAATTTTGTCCGAATGTCTTGTCATTGATGTCTCGGCTATTCGGCCAGAGTTTTCAGAGCCGCCCGATCCAGAGGGGGCTGTATGGGTGCCTCCGTGGCATACGACCTGGCTGGAATGGCGAGTCTTTGAGTTCGGTCACATGACTCATCTGGGAGCCGTAGTGGCTCGGCTTGACGATGAGGGATTGCAGGCATTCTTAGGGCGCGTGGCATCTCCGCCAAGGCTTCGCCCAGGAGAAGTCGCTATTGTCGGTCAGATGTACGCGAGGTTCTCCGCAGGAGGCCACAGGCTCCTTCCTCAGCTTCCTCGTAATCGCCACGGGTACAACCCAGTCATTGTCATTGCCTCGCACGACGGGGCGATGCGGACAACATGGCAATCATATGGCCCTTCTCCGGTGGCCGCCGAAGAGGAGGAGGCGCTGGCCGCGGAATTCTTGCGCACCGTGGGGTATGCGTTCACGGTGCTTGCGTGCAAAAACACGAGAACGGTCGACGTCGAGCCGAGTGAGAAATTGCAGCGAGCGAGGCGAAAGCGAAAAAAGCGCCCGCTCGTGACCTATAAGACGATTGAGATCGACTTGTCGAAGACGCCTTCGCGTTATCCGCGAAGCGCGGCGCCGGAGGCAGGAGCGCCAGTGCGGCAGCACAGGCGCCGTGCGCACATTCGCGACTACCGCAAAGGCAAAGGTTTGTTTGGCAAGTATAAGGGCCTGTTCTACGTGGGGCCCGCCCTTGTCGGTTCCAAGGAAGAAGGATCGATTGTGACCGACTACAAGCTTACGAGGAGTAAGAACGATGACTGACCGGAGCAGTACCGGCGGCAAACTTGCGAGTCAAAAGTCATCTAGCGAAGGAGTAGACATGAGCGACGACGTTTTGGAACGGTATACGGTATGGGTCGATGGCGAGCCGAATCTATGCTTCGAGGGCACGTGCATTGCCGATGTCGAGGACCGGTGGCGCAACGGCCAAGAGCAAACCCGATGGTCAATTTTTCGGTTGTATAGGCTTGCCAATAACACATTCGTCTGCGAGCGCGTGCGGCGCTCCATGTGGATGGGCGAGGGCGATCGGCATGAGGCCGCCCATGTCAACTCCGTAAAGGACGTCATGAAGTTTTTCGAGTATTCGGATTTGGCGAAGCGTCTTTACGACAAAGCAAAATTCGACGCTACCGCTCGGGTGCCGTAAAGAAAGGATAGCGCGATGACAAAATCAGAGGCAAAGGCAATCGTGGAGCTGTTGGGGCCGAACACAGGCAAAATAAAAAACGCTTGGCGTGCCCACGGGAAGGCAAATGGTAGTCGCATTCCCGAGGAAAGGTCTGGCAAACGTACTACGAGGAACTTCACGAAATGGTCAAACTCGTGCTGTTAATGGCCAAGGCAGAGCTGGAGTAACCAGCCATGGCAGATGAATTCTGGGACAATCAGCCGGAGCCGGACAGGGAGGAATATGTCGGCGACGAGGACGACGGCTGCTATGTCCAGTTGTTCGAGTATGCCGACGGTTATCACGTTCGAGTTCTCGTAGATTCATGCACGGGCAATTTTGCCGACGTTCTCACGACCTTTTCCCGCCCCTCACTGGCAGATGCGCTGCGCGACGGAATGTACGCCGCGGCGAACTGGTGTTCGGAGAACGCCGTATCTTTCGAGCATGAATTTTTTAATTAATGTCAGATGGCCGGCGTAACATTTGGACCGCTGGTCCAAAATGTTGTATGAGGGCAAGTGCGAGGTGAAGTAATGGCAGCGTCCGCGAGAGAGATTCACGGGCTGGGAAAGCTCGTGCGGATTCGCGAACAATGGTGGGCGTATGCTCGCCCGGTTCGCAAAGAGCATCAAAGGATGAGCCCGTTGCCTCGGGCTGTCTTTGAGACGATGGAGGCGGCGGAGGATTTTCTTCGCGCCTACCAAGAGGGCCGCGTTGTGTGGTCTGGCGCCGATTGGCGCATTGCCGAAGAAAGGAACTGACCCATGGGAATGAAACCACGAGTGAAGCCGCGCATGGCGGCGACGGCGGAGAATCGGATGCGTGTTGAGTTAGGGTTGACGCAGTCGCAGTACGCGCAGATCTGCGACTCATTGGAGGTCCTGTATGGCTACTACGAGAGCCTGGACCTGAATCCAAAGGATTTCTGGAAGGACCAGGACAGCGTCCGCGAGACAATGGTTGAGGCGTACGGCGAGGAAGAGTGGGACATTCTTCTCTTCGAGATTGGCGTCTTCGAGGGCGTAAGCCGATCCCATGGATTTTCGCCGGAGCGAGTATTCTCTGCTCACGTGAAGGAGCGCGAGGAGGACGCGGCAGAGGCGGCCTAGCCTGAAGGGGTTGCTTTCTTTCCGCTAGAAAGGTAGGAGTTCAATCCGTGAGCGTCGACGATATCCTTGCCCACTACGAGCAGTGCCCCCAGAAGGGGCTCAAGGCATGCGTGGCAGCGGCGGCCATTTTGGCATTCAAGGCCGGCGTGTCTGCCGTCGAGCTGCGGGCTGCCGTGGATGCGACCGTGGAGGCCGTCGACGAGCTTGTGGAGCGAACGTCAAAGGATGGGCGCTAAGCCGCGGCGGCGAGGTACGCCGCGTATCATGTGCCGCTCATGCGAGGCGGGCGCGAGTCGGCCGGGTCGCGGGGCACGATGCGCGTATTGTCGCGCATGGGTCTGCGACCATTTGCGAGCAAATCTTATAACCGCCAGCGGCGATTGCATCTACTGCGAGCGTCTCTGGGTTGAACAGGCGGAAGCCTGAGCCAGCAAGGAACTGTCATGCCGAGAAAAAAACGAACGACTGAGACCGCAGAAAGCCTGGGATTTAGCGTTGCCGGGGAGATTAAGGTCTCCATTGAGGAGCTGACGCTTCATAGCAAATCGCTCGGATTCAGAAATCCTCGAACCGACGCCGACGATACATCGGCTGGAAAATACAGCACGATCATCGCGTTGTCCGACGCGATTCGGTCCTCTAACGGGCTTGTCTACCCGATCGTTGCGTATCACGAGAAGGTGCTCAAGGATGAGCACGCGCAGCAACGCGACGAGTGCGAGGAGGCATATGTCATTATCGATGGCGGACGCCGCTACTATGCCATCAACTATCTCATCCAGATGGGAACGTTCCCGGACGACTATCCGATTCGAGTCCAGCTCATGGAGGGGCCGGTCGAAAAGCTCGATGATCTAGCGTTTGTCCTCAACACGCAGAGGCAGGCGCTCCCGGTGAAGGACACGTTGAGGCAGATGCTCAACTACCGGAAGCTCTATCAGGACCTTCACGGA
>JAWWCG010000002.1:0-24596 GCA_033720555.1 Kiloniellales bacterium
ACCCCTAAGGGACGGGCGCTTTTGACCGGATGTCGCGTCGCTCGTCCGCGAATATGCGTCGGCATGTCCATCGTCCTCGCTCCTAACGTCCGGTCAAAATCGCACCGTCAGCGTGGTTCAATCTAATCGTGTACTGCTCTAAAGCGGACTCGCTCTCAGCGATCGAAGACAGCGACCAGCTCGACGTGCCCTGACCAGGCAAACTGGTCGAGCGGCACGACGGAGGCCAGCCGGTAGCCGCCGTCCGCCAGGATGCGCGCGTCGCGGGCGAAGGTCGCCGGCTCGCAGGAGACCGCGACCACGCGCGGCACCCGCGCGCGCGCGATCGTCTCGGCCTGGGCCTTGGCGCCGGCGCGCGGCGGATCGAAGACCACGCACGCGAAGGGATCCAGCTCCTCGACGCTCAAGGGTTGGCGGGCGAGGTCGCGCTGCTGGGCGCTCACCCGGCCGGCGAGGCCGGCGCGGCGCGCGGCGGCGTCGAGGGCGGCGAGCGCCGTCGCGTCGCCTTCGAACGCCGAAACCGCCGCCCGCTCGGCCAGGCGGAACGTGAATGTGCCGCAGCCGCTGTAGAGATCGGCAATTCGCGCGGCGTCGCCCGGCACCGCCTCCAGCACCAGCGCCGCCAGCGCCGCCTCGCCGGCGCGGCTCGGCTGCAGGAAGCCGCCCGGCGGCGGCGTGACGGCGACGCGGCCGAAGGTCACGACCGGCGGCCGGCGCACGGCAATCGGCTCCGCCTCCTCGCCGCCGTGCCGCCAGCATAGCCGCGCCAGGTCGTGGGACTCGGCGAAGGCCGCCAGCGCCTCGCGGTCGCGCAGCGCCGGCGGGCGTCCCGCCGCGAGGCAGAGGTCGACCCCGGCCTCGGTCTCGCTGACGGTCAGGCTCCAGCGCTCGCCGCCGGCCATCAGCGGTGCCAGGGCCGCGCGCAGCGGCGCGACCAGCGCGACCAGCCCGGGGGTCAGGACGAGGCAGCTCGCCAGGTCCGCCACCCGGTGGGACTCCCGGTGAAGAAAGCCGAGCCGCACGACCGGGGTCCCCTCCCCCTCTCCGCCCGCGACCGCGCTCAGAACCGCGCGCCGGCGGCTGCCCGGGGCGATCCGCACCAGCGGCGCGACCGGCGCGGCGTGAAACCCGCGCCGCGCCAGCGCCTGAACGACCCGCTCGCGCTTCCAGCGGATATAGGCGTCCTCGTCGAGATGCTGCAGGCTGCAGCCGCCGCAGGCGCCGAACTGGGGGCATGGCGGCGCCCGCCGCGCGGGACTGGCTTCGATCAGCTCGAGGATCACGCCGCGCCGGCCGCCGGCGCGCGCGCCGAGGAGCCTGACCCGCACCCGCTCGCCCGGCAGCGCCTGGGCGACGAACACCGGCCGGCCCTCGAACTCGGCGAGGCCGTCGCCGCGCGCGCCCAGCGCCTCGATGGTCACCTCGATCTGGCGGCCGCCGCCCGGCCGCGGTTTTCGTCTCATGCTCCGGCCCTCGCTCCGGTGTCGCCCCAGTGTCGCCCCGGTTCGGTTCGCGCGCCCAATGGACTGTAGCGCGGCCGCCAGGCCGTACCCAGGGGGCGTACCCAGGGGGCCGAGGATCAAGGCTCGACAGGACAGCGGATCATGCTTAAGAGAGGGCACCCTCCGTAACGAGCGAACAGGCCGCCCTCGCCATGCGCCTGGTGATCTTTCTCTTGAAATGCGTCGTCGGGCTGCTCGCCAGCCTCGGCTTCGTCATCGTCGCCGCGGCGGCGGCGCTGGCGATCTGGGCCGACGGCGCCGCGCCCTGGGCCGCCGATCGGCCGGAGGTCCCCCAGCACAGCGTGCTGTCGCTCGACCTCTCCGCCGGCATCATGGAGGCGCGGCCCGACAGCGCCCTCGCGCAGCTCTCGCTGAGCGACGCGCTCACCATGCGCGAGCTGGTCGAGGCGCTCGAGGCGGCGGGCGAGGACGAGCGGATCCAGGGACTGGTGGCGCGGCTCGGCGTCGGCGAGCTGGGCATCGCCCAGGTGCAGGAGCTGCGCCAGGCGATCGGCGCGTTCCGCGAGCGGGGCAAGTTCGCCGTCGCCTTCGCCGAGAGCTTCGGCGAGGGCGGCGACGCCACGCTGCACTTCTATTTGGCCAGCGCCTTCGACGAGATCTGGCTGCAGCCCTCGGGCAGCTTCGACGTGACCGGCCTGGCGCTCGAGACGCCTTTCCTGCGCGAGGCGCTGGACGAGCTCGGCGTCGTGCCGCGGCTCGCCCAGCGCGAGGAATACAAGGGGGCGATGAACACCTTCACCGACCGCGACCTGCCGACGCCGGTGCGCGAGAACCTGGCGCGCCTGGTTCAGTCCTGGCTGGCGCAGATCGTCCGCGACGTCGCCGCCGACCGGGCTCAGGAGGAAGACGCGGTGCGCGCCGCGATCGACGGCGCGCCCCACCCGGCGGCGGCGGCGCTGGAGCGCGGCCTGGTGGACCGGCTGGGCTATTGGGACGAGGTGAGCGACACGGTGCTGGCCGAGGCGGGCGAGGACGCCGACTTCCTGCCGCTCGCCAGCTACGTCGAGGCGTACGAGCCCCTGCCCGCGACCGGGCCCAAGGTGGCGCTGATCTACGGCCTCGGCCCGGTGGTGCTGGCCGGCGGCGAGGACCAATCGCCCTTCGCCGAAGGGTTCATGGCCTCCGACGCGATCGCCGAGGCGATCGCCTCGGCCGTCCAGGACCCGGAGATCGCGGCCATCGTGCTGCGGGTCGACAGTCCGGGCGGCTCCTACGTGGCCTCGGACGTGATCTGGCGCGAGGTGCAGCTCGCCCGCGAGGCCGACAAGCCGCTGATCGTCTCGATGGGCAACGTGGCGGCGTCCGGCGGCTATTTCCTGGCGGCGCCGGCCCACAAGATCGTGGCGCTGCCGGGCACGGTCACCGGGTCGATCGGCGTGGTCTCCGGCAAGTTCGTGCTGAGCGGCCTGTGGGACAAGCTGGGCGTCAACTGGGAGAGCGTCGAGGCCGGCCGCTCGGCCGGGTTCTGGAGCATGAACCGGGATTTCTCGGCCGCGGAATGGAAACAGCTCCAAGCCTCGCTCGACCGGGTCTACGCCGACTTCACCGGCAAGGTGGCCGCCGGCCGGGACATGGCCTCCGAGGCGGTCGCCGCCGTCGCCAAGGGCCAGGTCTGGACCGGCGCCGACGCCCGCGAGCGGGGGCTGGTCGACGAGCTGGGCGGCCTCGCGACCGCGCTGGCGCTGGCCGCCGAGGCGGCCGGCGCGCCGGGCGAGCGCCCGCAGGTCAAGCTGCTGCCGAAGCCGCGCGATCCCTTCCAGGCGCTCTTGGAGGATTTCTTCACCGGGCAGATCCGGCTCGCCGAGACTCGCGGCCTGCTGCGGGACCTGGCCCGCATGGCGGCCGCCTTCCGGCCGCTGCTCGAGGCCCTGGATGCGCCCGGCGCCGCCGACGGACCGCGGCTGCGCGCGCCCGATCTCTCACCCCCCGATTTCGCACTCCCCGATCTCGCGGCCCCGGACCGCTAGCCGCCGGCGGAGGCCTCGGGCGCCTCGCTCGCCTCGGCGGTGATCAGGAACTCGCGGTTGCCCTCCGGCCCGCGGATCGGGCTCTCGGTTAGGCCGCGCACCCGCCAGCCCGGAAGATCGGCCAGCCAGGCGCCGATCTCCTCGCAGACCTCCTTGTGCAGCCCCGGGTCGCGGACCACCCCGCCCTTGCCGACGCGGGCCTTGCCGACCTCGAACTGAGGCTTGATCAGGGCGATCAGCCGCGCCCCCGGCGCGGCCAGGGCGAGCGGCGCCGGCAGCACGGTGCGCAGGCCGATGAACGAGGCGTCGCAGGTGATGAGCGCGATCGGCTCCGGCACCTCGTCGCGGCCGAGATAGCGGGCGTTGGTGCCCTCCAGCACGACGACGCGCTCGTCCTGGCGCAGCTTCCAGGCGAGCTGGCCGCGGCCGACGTCGACGGCGTAGACCCGCGCCGCGCCGCGCGCCAGCAGCACGTCGGTGAAGCCCCCCGTGGAGGCGCCGATGTCGAGGCACGCCAGGCCCCGCGGGTCGATGGCGAAGTGATCGAGGGCGTGGGCCAGCTTGAGCCCGCCGCGGCTCACCCAGGGGTGGTCCTGGCCGCGCACCTCGAGCGGCGCCTCGGCGGCGAGGCCCTGGCCCGGCTTGTCGATGCGCCGCTCGCCGCTGAACACCACGCCGGCCATGATCAGGGCCTGGGCCCGGGCGCGGCTGTCGCTCAGCCCCCGCTCGACCAGGAGCTGGTCGGCGCGCGATTTGGTGGTCTTGGCCATGGGCGCGAAGTCTAGCGCGCCCGGCCGAATTGTCCGGCCGAATTTTTCACGGGAGCGCGGTGCGGCGGACCGCCCGCGCCGCCCGATCGCCGGCCCGCCGAATTTGCTGGTCGGTCAATTGCCGAACAACTTCCCACTAAAACCACGAAGATTCAGTCATTTATTTGGCGACAAGCTATTTTATTAAAATAATACATAAAATGTAGTCAATCTCTAACTTCATATTAATTACTCGTTTGTATTTCTTTATTTTTCTAAACGCTTGCCTGGCTCATTTCGCCACGTGACCGACAGCGGCAAGCGGCCAGCACGTTGAAGGTGGGGAAGGGGTACAGACCCATGACAGACAAGTCCCGGAAACCGCTCGGAAAAATTCGCCAGTTCTGCCGCCAGGAGGCGGGCGGCGCGATGGTCTATATCGGCGTCATGCTGCCGATCCTATTGGGCGTCGCCGGCCTCTCGGTGGACGTGGGGCTGTGGTATCTCAACAAGCGCTCGGTGCAGTCGATGGCCGACGCCTCCGCCCTCGGCGGCGCGCTCGAGATCAGGCACGTGGGCGACCAGACAACGCTGGTGTCGGCGGCGACGCAGTACGCCGCCGAGAACGGCTACGACGGCAGCGCCGACGTGCTGACCGTCAACAGCCCGCCGCTGAGCGGCCCCTACGCCGGCGTCGCCAACGCCGTCGAGGCGATCGTCAGCCGTCCGGTTCCGTCCTTGCTGTCCGGCTTGGTCTACGACGGGCAGACCACCGTCACGGGGCGCGCCGTGGCCAGCGCCGGCGTGGCCGACGCCTGCGTCTGGGCGCTCAATCCGACGGAGTCCGGCGCCGTCAAGGTGTCGGGCGGCGCCCAGGTCAACATGGACTGCGGCATCTTGGCGAATTCCAGCAGCCCCAGCGCCATCACCCAGAACGGCGCCTCGTGCATCAACGCCGCCTCGGTGACCAGCGTCGGCGGCGCGTCGGGCGATTGCATCTATCCCGACCCGCAGACCACGAGCCCCGTGGCCGACCCCATGGGCAGCGTGAGCGCGCCGAGCTGGAGCGGCTGCGACGAGCCCGGCCAGGTCAAGGCGAACAACAACCAGACCCTCGATCTCTGGCCCGGCGTCTACTGCAACAAGATCACGGTGCAGAACGGCGGCAGAATCAACTTCCTGCCCGGCCTCTACGTGCTGGACGGCGCGGCGCTCACCATTCACGGCGAGGCCTACGGCGACGGCGTGCAGTTCTACCTGACCCAAAACACCGGCCAGAACGACAACATCACGATCAACGCGGGCGCGCTCGTCGAGCTCAGCGCCCCTGGGCAGGGCGAGCCGGCCTATGGGCTGCCGACGGGCATGCTGTTCTATCAGGACCGCAACAGCGCCGCCGGCATCAATCACATCTTCAACGGCCAGGGCGACATGATGCTGAACGGCATCGTCTATCTGCCCAACGCCGACGTGCAGTTCGCCGGCGGCGCCTTCGCCGACCCCACCTCGACCGCGATCATCGCGGACACGGTGACCTTCATCGGCAACAGCGAGTTCGGCAATTACGACATCTCGCCGGTGGCCGCGAGCCCGCAATTGATCAAGGTGACCCTGTTGGAGTGACCGCGCGTCCGCCGGCGCCGCGCAGGGCGGCAGGCCGGTCAGGCGCGGGCTTCGCTTTCCAGCTCTTCGCGGCCGAGGGCGGCCAGCGCCGCCGCCACGATGCCCGGCGCGTCGAGCTTGGCCATGGCCACCTGCTCGGCCGGCTTGGCGTGGTCGATGAAGACGTCCGGCAGCTTCAGCGGGCGGAACTTGAGGCCGCGGTCGAACACGTCCTTGGCGGCCAGGAGGTGCATCACCTGGGTGGCGAAGCCGCCGATCGCGCCCTCCTCCACCGTCAGCAGGACCTCGTGCTCCTTGGCCAGGCGGCGCACCAGGTCCTCGTCGAGGGGCTTGGCGAAGCGGGCGTCGGCCACGGTCGTCGAGAGGCCGCGCGCCGCCAGATCCTCCGCCGCCTTGAGGCTGTCCTGCAGGCGGCTGCCGTAGCTCAGAATCGCCACCTTGGAGCCCTCGCGCACCACCCGGCCCTTGCCGATGTCGAGCGCCGTGCCGCGCGCGGGCAGCTCGAGGCCGAGGGATTCGCCGCGCGGGTAGCGCAGGCCCGACGGCCGGTCGTCGATCGCCACCTGGGTCGCCACCATGTCCATCAGCTCGGCCTCGTCGGCCGCCGCCATCAGCACGAAGCCCGGCAGGCAGCCGAGATAGGTGATGTCGTAGCTGCCCTGGTGGGTGACGCCGTCGGCGCCGACCAGGCCGGCGCGGTCCATGGCGAAGCGCACCGGCAGGCGCTGGATCGCCACGTCGTGCACCACCTGGTCGTAGGCCCGCTGCAGAAAGGTCGAATAGATCGCGGCGAAGGGCTTGAAGCCCTCGCAGGCGAGGCCGGCGCAGAAGGTGACCGCGTGCTGCTCGGCGATGCCGACGTCGAAGCAGCGCTCGGGGAAGCGATCGGCGAACTTGTTCAGGCTGGTGCCCGAGGGCATGGCCGCCGTCACCGCGACGATCTTGTCGTCCTGCTCGGCCTCGGCGATCAGCGCCTTGGCGAAGACGTTCTGATAGGTCGGCGCCTTGGGGGTCGGCTTGGCCTGCTCGCCGGTGACCACGTCGAACTTGGCGACGCCGTGGTACTTGTCGGCGGAGATCTCGGCCGGCTCGTAGCCCTTGCCCTTCTGGGTGACGCAATGGATCAGCACCGGGCCGTCGTAGTCGGTGTCGCGGACGTTCTTCAGCACCGGCAGGAGGTGGTCCAGGTTATGGCCGTCGATCGGGCCGACGTAGAAGAAGCCGAGCTCCTCGAACAGCGTCCCGCCGGTGAACATGCCGCGGGCGTATTCCTCGGCCCGCTTCGCCGCCCGCTCCAAGGGCCGGGGGAAGCGGCTCGCCATCTCCTTGGCCAGATGGCGCATGGAGGCGTAGGGCTTGGACGAGATGAGCCGCGACAGATAGGCGCTCATGGCGCCCACCGGCGGCGCGATCGACATGTCGTTGTCGTTGAGGATCACGATCAGCCGGCTGTTCATGGCGCCGGCATTGTTCATCGCCTCGTAGGCCATGCCGGCGCTCATGGCGCCGTCGCCGATCACCGCGATCACGTGGTTCTTGTCGCCGAGGAAATCCCGCCCCACGGCGAAGCCCAGGCCGGCGGAGATCGAGGTCGAGCTGTGGGCGGCGCCGAAGGGGTCGTATTCGCTTTCCTTGCGGCTGGTGAAGCCGGACAGCCCGCCGCTCTGGCGCAGGCTTTTCATGTGCGCGCGCCGGCCGGTCAGGATCTTGTGCGGATAGCACTGATGGCTGACGTCCCAGATCAGCCGGTCGCGCGGCGTGTCGAAGACGTAGTGGATCGCCGTGGTCAGCTCGATCACGCCGAGCCCGGCGCCGAGGTGGCCGCCGGTCACCGAAACGACGTCGATCACCTCCTGGCGCAGCTCGTCGGCGAACTGGCGCAGGTCCTTTTCCTCGAGTTGGCGCAAATCCGCCGGATACTGGACTTGGTCCAGGAGCGGCGTTTGCCGGTTGTGCCCGATCTGACTCACAGACCCCTCCCTGCGCTGGCGTAGCATGGTAGCGCCCCCGCGGCGCGAATAGCTATTGCGTCAGAAGCGCCGTTCGAGAACGAATCTTGCGGTTGCCTGAAGAAGAGAACCCTTTTCGCCGAATTTTTCAAGCCGCGCACAAGCATCTCCGACGATCCGCGTCGCCTGGGCGCGTGCGCCCGCGATCCCCAGTTGTCCCACAAATGTGGCTTTTCCAAGGGCTTCGTCCTGCCCCGTCGGCTTGCCGAGGTCGTCGGCGCTGCCCTCGGCGTCGAGCAGGTCGTCGACGATCTGGAACGCGAGGCCCAGGTCCCTGGCGAAGCCGACCAGCGCCGCCCGCGCCGCGTCGTCCGCCTCGCCGAGGATCGCCCCCGCCTCGCAAGCATAACAGATCAAGGCCCCGGTCTTCATGTCCTGCAGGCGCTTGATGCCGTCGAGGTCGAGCTGGGCGCGCTCGGGCGAGATATCGATCATCTGGCCGCCCACCATGCCGTCGGTGCCGGCGGCGCGCGCAAGCGCGGCGACCAGCCGGCAGCGCACCGCGGGATCGCCATGGGTCTCCGGGTCGGCCAGCACGCCGAAGGCGCAGGTGATCAGGCCGTCGCCGGCGAGGATCGCGGTCGCCTCGTCGAACGCCACGTGGGTGGTGGCCCGGCCGCGCCGCAGCGCGCTGTCGTCCATGGCCGGCAGGTCGTCGTGGACCAGGCTGTAGCAGTGGATCATCTCGAGGGCCGCGCCAGCCCGCAAGGCCCGCCCCGGCGGCACGTCGAACAGGCGCGCGCTCTCCATCAGCAGAAAGGGCCGCAGGCGTTTGCCGCCGCCCAGGCTGGCGTAGCGCATCGCCTCGAGGACGCGCGCGCGGGGCCCGGCGACCGGCGCCAGGAGCCGGTCGAGCTCGGCCTCGACGGCGGCCGCCGCCTCGGCCATGGCGCGAGCCAGCTCGGACGGAGGCCCGCTCACTCGACGTCCAGATCCTCGGTGCCGACCGGGCCGTCGGGGCCCAGGCTGATCTTGGCGATCTTCTGCTCGGCGTCCCGCAGCTTGGCCTCGCAGTGCTGCTTCAGCAAAGCGCCGCGCTGGTAGGCCTCGATCGCCTGATCCAGCTCGCCTTGCCCCTGCTCGAGGCGCTCGACGATCTCCTTCAGCTCCTCGAGCGCCTGCTCGAAGCTCATCTTGCGGATGTCCGACGGGATGTTGGGCTCGGCCATGTCCGTTCCTTTGCCGGTGCGCGTGGCGGGCGGCCTCAGGCCGCCATCAGGGCGCGTACGTGCGCCGCCGCGCTGGTCGCCAGGGCGCCCAGATCGTAGCCGCCTTCGAGGGTCGAGACGAGCCGCCCGGCGCAGCAGTCCTCGGCCACCGCCTTGAGCTCGGCGGTCGCCCAGGCGTAGTCCTCGTCGCGAAACCGGAGCTGCGCCAGGGGGTCGGCCTGATGGGCGTCGAAGCCGGCGGAGACCAGCAGGAACTCCGGCGCGAAGCGGCGCAGCGCCGGCAACAGGCCCTCGCTCATGGCGGCGCGGAATTCCTCGGAGCCCGCCATGGGCGGCAGCGGCAGGTTGACGATGTTGCCGTGGGCGCCGCGCTCGTTCGACGATCCGGTGCCCGGATAAAGCGGCATCTGGTGGGTCGAGGCGAAGAACAGCTCCGCCTCGTCCCAGAACGCGGCCTGGGTCCCGTTACCGTGGTGAACGTCGAAATCGACCACCGCCACGCGGCCCAGGCCGTGCGCCGCGCGCGCCTGGAGGGCGCCGATGGCGACGTTGTTGAACAGGCAAAAGCCCATGGCGCGCTGCGGCTCGGCGTGATGGCCGGGCGGCCGCACCGCGCAGAACGCATTGTCGGCCTCGCCGGCCATGACCGCGTCCACCGCCGCGCACAGCGCCCCCGCCGCCCTGAGCGCCGCCTCGCCCGAGCCCGGCGAGACGATGGTGTCCATGTCCAGGCCGTGATGGCCGGAGGTCGGAATCAGCTCCAGGATCCGATCGACGAAGGCCTCGGGGTGCACCCGGGCGATCTGCGCCCGTTCGGCGCGCGGCGCCTCGCGCCGCTCCAGCGCCGAGAAGTCCTCGGCGTCCAGGGCCTCGAGGATCGCCTGCAGCCGCGCCGGGCGCTCGGGATGCCCGCCGCCCGGGTCGTGCTCGAGGCACGCCGGGTGTGTATAAAGGATCGTGGTCATGAGACGCGCTCCCCCCGCCGGCAGAAAAGTGCTTGAGAAAGGGATGTTTGCCATAGAGACCTGCGTAATAAAAGGGATCGGGGCGATCGCCATCGGCTGCCTGCGGCGCGGCGGCGGCTACGGCTGTCCGGCGTTCGCCGCTAAGTCTATGTCAGCATTGACTTAGATTCGGCGGGCGGCCAATAGTCACGGCGACGGCGCCAAGCGCGGGCAATATTATTTTGCGAATCTGGAGGCATGCGACCTTGTTTTGCCGCACTCACCCGAAGACTCGGGGCGCGGGCCGCGCGGCGTGGACCCTGGTCCTCGCCTTGGCGCTGGCGGCGCTGGCGGCGCTGCCGGCGGGCTTCGGCGCGGACGCGCGCGCCCAGCAGGAAGGCGCGCTGGTCCGGGTCGACCGGGTGGCCGTCCAGCCGCTCTCCCAGACCGTGCCGGTTCTGGGGCGCCTGGTGCCGCGCCAGGCCGGCTCGGTGTCCTCGCGCGTCGAGGCGCCGGTGCAAGCCTTCCGGGTCGAGATCGGCGACCGGGTCGAGGCCGGTCAGGTGCTCGCCGTGCTCAATCGCGACCGCCTGATCGCGGTGCGCGACCAGGCCGCCGGCGAGCTCAGCGAGGCGCGCGCGCGCCAGTCCACCGCCCGCGCCCAACTGAAGCTGGCGGGACAGGAGCTGGCGCGCCTGGAGGGCCTCAAGGCCTCCGCCGCCTTCAGCCAGGCCCGCTACGACGACGCCAGGCAGAACGTCGCCGTGTTCCAGGCCCAGCTCGCCGAGGCCGAGGCGGCGATCGCCACGGCGGCGGCCGAACTGGAGCTGGCGGAGATCGACGTGGCCAACACCGAGGTCCTGGCGCCCTACGACGGGGTGGTGATCCAGCGCATGAGCGAGGCCGGCGCCTACGTCAACGTCGGCGAAGCGTTGGTGCGCCTGATCGCCGACCAGTCCCTCGAGGTCGAGGCCGACGTGCCCTACCAGCGCATCGGCGGCCTGGTGCCCGGCGCGACCGTCGGCCTCGCCCTCGACGACGGCAGCGAGCACGAGGCGGTGGTGCGGGCCGTCGTGCCGGAGGAGAACCCGCTGACGCGGACCCGGGCGGTGCGCTTCGTGCCGCGCTTCGGCGAGACCGAGCGGCCGCTGGCGGCCGATCAGAGCGTCACCGTGTGGGTCCCCGTCGGGGCGCCCCGCCGGGTGCTGACGGTGCACAAGGACGCGGTCATCAAGCAGGGCGACGCGGCGATGGTCTTCGTGGCGAGCGGCGACGTGGCCGAGCCGCGCGAAATCACCCTCGGCGAGGCGGTCGGCAGCCGCTACGAGGTGCTGGACGGCCTCGAGGAGGGCGACCTGGTGGTGGTTCGCGGCAACGAGCGCTTGCGCCCGGGCGACAAGGTGCGCATCGACGGGGCGTCCTGATGAACCTGATCCGCACCGCCATAGACCGACCCATCGCGGTGGTCGCGGCGGTGCTCATGGTCGTCATGTTCGGCCTGGTGGCGCTGGAGAACATCCCGATCCAGCTCGCGCCGGACGTGAACCGGCCGGTGATCACGGTGGAAACCACTTGGCCCGGCGCGGCGCCGGCCGAGATCGAGCGCGAGATCACCAACCGGCAGGAAGAGGAAATGTCGGGCCTGGAGGGCCTGCAGGAAATCACCGGCCGCGCCGAACAGGGGCGCAGTCGCGTCACCCTGGAATTCGCCGTCGGCACCAACATGGACAAGGCCCTGTTGCTTGTGGCGAACCGCCTCGACCGGGTCAACGGCTATCCCGACGAGACCGACGAACCGACGCTGGATACCGCCGGCGCCGAAGACAGCCCGATCGCCTGGTTCATCGTGCGCCGGGCCAAGGGCAACGACCGGCCGGTGCACGAGTTCGGCGACTTCGTCGAGGACGTCATCCGCGACCGGATCGAACGGGTCCCCGGCGTCAGCCGGGTCAACGTCTACGGCGGCAGCGAGGAAGAGATCCACGTCACGGTGGAGCCGCGGCTGCTGGCCCGCTACGGGCTGACCGTCAGCGCCGTGACCGAGGCGCTCAGGGCGGCCAACGCCTCGATCTCCGCCGGCGACGTGGACGAGGGCAAGCGCCGCTACGTGGTCCGCACCGAGGGCGAGCTCAGCCACCTCGAGGAAGTCCGCAAGGTGGTCCTCAGGTCGTCCGAGGACCCCGCGACCGGCCGCCTGGCGCGGGTCACGGTGGACGACGTCGCCGAGGTGTCGTTCGGCTTCAAGGAGCCGACCTCCTCGATCCGCATCCTGGGCGAACCGGGGCTCGCCTTCAACGCGGTGCGCGAGACCGGCGCCAACGTCATCGAGACCATGCAGGGGATCTCCGAGGCGGTCGAGCAAATGCAGGCCACGGTCGTGCCGGCCGCCGGCCTCACCCTGACGCAGGTCTACGACGAGACGGTCTATATCGAATCGGCGATCGCGCTGGTCCGCCAGAACATCTGGGTCGGCGGCACCATGGCCGCCCTGGTCCTGCTGTTGTTCCTGCGCTCGCTGCGCGCGACCTTCGTCATCTCGATCGCCATTCCGGTCTCGGTGGTCGGCGCCTTCGTCGCCATGGCGGCGCTCGGCCGGTCGATCAACGTGATCTCGCTCGCCGGCCTCGCGTTCGCCGTCGGCATGGTGGTCGACGCCGCCATCGTGGTGCTCGAGAACATCTACCGCCTGCGCGAGGAGGGCCGCCCGATCCGCGAGGCGGCCTACGAGGGCGCGCGCCAAGTGTGGGGCGCCGTGCTGGTCTCCGCGATGACCACGGTGATGGTGTTCATTCCGATCCTGGTGATGCAGCTCGAGGTCGGGCAGCTGTTCCGCGATATCGCCGTCGCCATCTCGGTCTCGGTGCTGCTGTCGCTGGTGGTCTCGATCACCGTGATCCCGGCCCTCGCCCGCTATCTCTGGGGCGGCTGGGGCGCCGCCGCCGGGACGGCTCAGTCGGCGCCGCCGCGCCGCCTGCCGCTGCCAGGCGTCGACCACCTCGGCCGGCTGTTCGTGCGCGCGGTCATGGCCTTCGCCGAGGCCGTGGTGCGCAACCGGGTGCTGGCGCTCGGCGTCGTCGCGGTGGTGGTCGCCGCCACCACGCTGTCCGCCTGGCGCTATCTGCCGAAGCTCGAATACCTGCCCGAGGGCAACCGCAACCTGGTGTTCGGCGTCCTCATCCCGCCGCCCGGCTACAACCTGGCGACCATGACCGAGATCGCCGAGGAAATCGAAACCGAGATCCGGCCGCTTTGGAGCATCGAGTCCGGCCCGGACTCGGCGCCGGGCGAACCGCCGAAGATCCAGCGCTTCTTCTTCGTCGCGACGCGCGCCAGCACCTTCATCGGCGCCGTCTCCGAGCAGCCGCAACGGGCCGGCGAGCTGATCGAGGTGCTGCGCGAGCCGGTGTTCCGCGAGCCCGGCACCTTCGGCTTCATCAATCAGCCGTCGATCTTCGGCCGCGGCATCGGCGGCGGCCGCCTGATCGAACTCGACATCTCCGGCAACGACCTGAGGAACATCCTCGACGTCGCCGTGCGCGCGGTGCGCAAGACCGTCGAGGTCCTGCCGCTGGATCAGGGCAACCAGCTGCGCCCCAACCCGGGGCTGGAGCTGGGCGCGCCGGAAGTCCGGGTGTTCCCCGACCGCACGCGCCTGGCCGACAACGGCGTCACCGCGCGCGAGCTGGGCGACTCCCTGGACGCCTTCAACGACGGTCTGCGCGTGGCGGAAGTCACCATCGGCAGCAAGCGCATGGATCTGACGCTGCGCGGCCCGGACCGCAACGTGACCGAGACCCAGGGCATCGCCAATCTGCCGATCGTGACCTCCTCCGGCATGATCATACCGGCGAGCTCGCTCGCCGACATCGTGCTCACCGCCGGCCCGACCGAGATCCGCCACCGCGAGCGCTTCCGCACGGTGACCCTGGAGATCAGGCCGGCGCCCAACATTCCGCTGGAGGCGGCGATCGAGACCCTGCAGAGCGAAGTCATCGACGCCGTGCAGCAGGAGGGCCTGCCGGGCGAGGTCCGCATGCGGCTGGCCGGCACCGCCGACAAGCTGACCCAGACCTGGAACGCCATGGTGCTCGACCTGCTGCTCGCCCTGGCGATCGTCTACCTGGTCATGGCGGTGCTGTTCGAAAGCTTCTTCTATCCCCTGAT
Organism: Kiloniellales bacterium; assembly: GCA_033720555.1. GTDB lineage: Bacteria > Pseudomonadota > Alphaproteobacteria > Kiloniellales > JAKSDN01 > CALJXB01. The sequence continues at coordinate 14,149 of JAWWCG010000002.1, forward strand.
CATCATGCTCTCGGTGCCGCTGGCGGCCGCCGGCGGCGTGGGCGGCCTGGTGGTCCTCAACAACTTTCACTTCCAGCCGCTCGACATGCTGACCCTGCTCGGCTTCGTGATCCTGATCGGAATCGTGGTCAACAACGCGATCCTCCTGGTGCACCAGACCCTGTTCCACATCCGCGAGGACGGCTTCGAGCCCGACGCGGCGATCCTCGCCGCGACCCGCGACCGCATCCGGCCGATCTTCATGTCGACCCTGACCAGCGTGGTCGGCATGCTGCCGCTGGTGCTGTTCCCGGGCGCGGGCTCCGAGCTCTACCGCGGCCTCGGCTCGGTGGTGGTGGGCGGCCTGTCGCTCTCGGCGCTGCTGACGCTCTTGATCATCCCGCCCATGCTGTCGGTCCTGGTGGGCACGCTGGAAAAGGGCGGCCGGGGCGAGCCGGACCAGCCGGCCGGCCGCGACCAGCGCGTGCCGGCGCCCGGCGAATAACGCGCACGCGGCCTCAGTCCGAGGGGCGACCGGGCGCCTCGTCGGCGGACGCCTCGCGGGCGGGCTCCTCGCGGGCGGGCGGGCGGGCCGGCGTCGCGTCCTTGCCCGGCCTCGCGAAGTGGCGCAGGCCGGCGTAGAACAGCGCCGCCCAGCCGACCAGAAAGGCGAGGCCGCCGAGCGGCACCACCGCGCCCAAGCCGGTCAGCCCGCCGAGCCCCATGGCGAAGAGCGTGCCGGAGAACAGCACGATGCCGGCCACGAAGCTCCAGGCGGCCGCCGTCAGCCAGCGCCGGCCGGCGCCCGCGGCGCGCCCGCTCAGCACCGCCACCGCCAGCAGGGCCAAGGCGTGCGCCATTTGATACTCCGCGCCGATCTCGACCCATTGCCGCGCGCTGTACCAGGGCTGGCCCGCCATGAGGTGCGCCGCGATCGCGCCCATCACCGTCGCGATGAAACCGTTCGCCGCCGCAATGCAGAGCCAAACACGCATGGCTGCCCCTCCCCCGCCTGGTGTTGTGCCTTCGTTGTGCCTTCGTTGTGCCGTTTCGCTTAGCCTCTGCCCCGCCTCAGACGCCATGCCACTGGCCGCGGCGCTGCAAGACCGCTCTCAGCGCGCTCGGCCGCCCCGACATGATCCCGTCCACGCCCAGGTCGAGCAAGCGTTCCATGTCCGCTTCCCGGTCGATCGTCCAGACATGGACCTGCAGGCCGTGGCGTTCGGCGGCCTTGAGGAAGGCGCTGTCCACCACGCGCAGGCCGTAGTGATGGGTGGCGACCTGGGCCGCCGCCTCGACGAAGCGCCGGCCGGCCGACACCCCGAGGCTGGCCAGGCGCAGCCGGGTGACCCCCAGCGGCCCCAACGAGGTGCACAGCTCCGGGCCGAGCAGCTTGCGGGTGCGGTGCACCCGCGCGCCCGAGAAGGAGCCGACGCAGACCCGCGACAGGGCGCCGGTGCGGCGCACCGCCTCGGCCAAGGCGTCGACCGCTTGGTCGGTCTTGGGCTCCAGATTGACCCGCAGGTCCGGCCAGGCCGCCAGCAGATCGTCGAGGCGCGCGAGCGGCTCGCGGCCGGCGATGCGCGCCGGGCGCAGCTCGTCCCAGGTGTGATCGGCGATCCGGCCGACCCGGTCCGTCAAGGCGTCCAGGGTGAGGTCGTGGAACAGCACCGCCACGCCGTCGCGGGTCGCCTGCACGTCGGTCTCGACGTAGCGGAAGCCGAGGCCTACGGCATGGGCGAAGGCCGCCATGGAGTTCTCCGGCTGCTCGCGGCCGCCGCCGCGATGGGCGAAGGGGATCGGCCCGGGGTGGTCGAGGAAGGCGAAGCGGGGCAGCGCCATGGCGGAGCGTCGCGCGGCTCAGGCCAGGCGGCGCGCCTGCATCAGTCCGCGCACCGAGTTCCCGAGATAGATCCGGTCCGCCGCCGCCAGGTCGGCCTCGCTCAAAGGCCGCTCCTCCACGGTCAGGCTCGACCGCTCGATGATGTCCTGGCGCAAGGTTCCCGCCAGCAGGCCGCAGCCGAGCGGCGGGGTCAGCAAGATGCCGTCGCGCTCGACGAAGAGATTGGTGCGGCTGCCCTCGGTGACCTCGCCGCGCTCGTTCAGGAAGATCACCTCGTCGCAGCCCGTCGCCTTGCGGTGACGTTCGAGTTCCCGGTCGTAGAGCTCGCGGCGGGTCGTCTTGTGGTAGACGAAGGGATCGCCGCTGTCGACCCGCCGCTCGGAGATCACGAAGCCCAGGATCCGGTCGGCGGGCGGCAGGTCCAGCGGCCAGGACTCGAGCGTCAGGCCGCCGTCGTGATCGAGCAACAGGCGCACCCGCATGGCCGTCTCGGCGAAGCCTCGGGCGATTTCCTGCAAGCGCGCGCGCACGGCCAGGGGGTCGCAGGGATAGCCGAAATAGGCGGCCGAGGCGGCGAGCCGCGCCAGGTGGCGATCGAGCAGATAATAGCCGCCGTCCGCCTGCCAACGCAGGGTCTCGATCAATTGGAACGGCGCGACGTCGTCGGTGAGAAACCGCGCCTTGAGCAGGCACTCCGCCCATTCCGCCTCGAGATCGGAATCCTGAACGATGCCGCTGCCCACCCCCAACTGGCCGCCGCCGCGGCCGTCGAGGAAGATCGTGCGGATCGCCACGTTGAACAGCGCATCGCCGCCGGGCGCCAGCATGCCGATGGCGCCGGTGTAGACGCCGCGCGGCTCCGGCTCGAGTTCGCGGATGATCTCCATGGCGCGCACCTTGGGCGCCCCGGTGATCGATCCGCAGGGAAACAGGCCGCGGGCGATCTCGGCCAGGCCGACGTCGGGGCGCAGCCGGGCGGTGATGCCCGAGGTCATCTGGTGCAGGGTGGGATAGCTCTCCACGGTGAAGAGATCGGTCACCTCGACCGATCCGATCTCGGCGACCCGGCCGAGATCGTTGCGCAGCAGGTCGACGATCATCAGGTTCTCGGCGCGGGACTTCACGTCGCCGTGCAGCCACGCGCTCAGCGCCCGATCCTGGTCCGGGCTGGCGCCGCGCGGCGCGGTGCCTTTCATCGGCCGCGCCTCGGCCCTTCCGTGCTCGATCCGCAGGAACAGCTCCGGCGACAGCGAGACGACCTGAAACTCCGGCGTAACCACCAGGGCGCCGTGCGCGACCCGCTGGCGCCGGCGCAGGCTCTGGTAGAAGGCGATCGGATCGCCGGCGAACTCAAACCAGCAGTTCAGGGTGAGGTTGATCTGATAGACGTCGCCGGCGGCGATGTATTCCTTCACCTGTCGGGCCAGCTTCAGATAGGCGTCCCGGCTCATCGACCAGCGCGGCGCGCCGAGACGGTAGCCGCCCTCGGCCCGCGCCGCCAGCCAGCGCCCGGCCTCCGCCGCGTCGAGTTCCTTGGGCGCGTCGAACAGCGCGAACCACAGCAGGGGTTGGGTGCGCCCGGCCGGCAGCAAGGGGGCGAGCTTGGGCTCCATGAGATAGCCCAGCTCGTAGGACAGGAACCCGGCGCCGTAGAGCCCCTCGGCGCCGGCCGCCGCCAGCCGCGCCAGGGCCGGCTCGGCCTCCTCCGGCCGGTCGCAGCGGACCACCTCCAGCGGCTTCTCGAACAGCCAGCAGGCGCCGTTGCGCCCCAGGCTGTCGTCGAGCAGCACGAAGGCGTCGCCGGGGTCGCCGCCGGGATAGTCGGCGGGATCCCCGCCTGAATGACCGCTTGTGGACCGGTCGCTCATGGTCCCTCTGTGGCCCCATTCGCCGCCGCCTCGCCGTTCCCTCGCGGGGGTCCTTGCCGTCCGGCCGCGCGGCCACCGCGATTGCCTAGCATCTCTGAGGGTGCGCCGAAAGCGCCTTGGCGGGGGCGCCCGCGCGGCTGCAAGGGTGGCCGGATCGGCCGAAGTATCGTATTAGTTGTATTTTGAGTAAATAATACCCTAATTGATTGCGAAGACCCCCTGAAATGCGCTAAGTCTCTCTGGTCAAAGGGGAGAGCGACACGTCCATGCCTCGGCCAACGGCCACCAACGACGACGACGACGTCCGCACCATCGATCGGCTGGTCGGCCGGCAACTGCGCAAGCGGCGCCTCGAGCTCGGCCTGAGCCAGCAGCGGCTGGCGGACGCGATCGGCGTCACCTTTCAGCAGATCCAGAAGTACGAGCACGGCAGCAACCGCGTCGTCGCCAGCCGGCTCTACGACCTGGCCAAGGTGCTTCACGTGTCGGTGGAGTACTTCTTCGCCGAGGCGGAGCAGGACAGGCCGCTCGCCAAGCACGCGGAGACGCCGGCCGGCGCGCCCATGCCGACGCCGGGCGAGACGCGCAAGCTGGTCGACGCCTATCACGCGATCCAGGATCCCGCGCTGCGCCGCAAGCTGATAGATCTTGTAAGATCGGTCGCCGCGGGCGAATCATAGGGCTCACGATTCCGGTTCCTTGCGAATTGGTCGCGGGAGAGATGAGCCTGATCGCTCGCCACCGCTGCGGTGGCATTTTGGCTTCGAGAAGGACGGACCCGCCGGCGCGGCGCGCGCCGAGCTGGCCGGCGTGAGCGCCGTGCTGACGCGTTCGCCGGCGGCGGCGGCGGCGTTCGAGCGCCATCTGATCGCCCAGCCGTCAGAGATCGCCGGCGCCCTGGCGCGCCTGGCGGAGGTCGACGCCGCCTCCCTTCCCCTGCTGTCCCAGGCGGCCTGCGCCAGCCTGCTGGCGGCGAGCGACGCGCTCGGCTACCGCCCGGCCAAGCCGGTCATCGGCGAAGGCGACCGGCGGGTCTATCAGGAGTTCGAGATCTGCATGCCGGTGCCCGAGGCCAGCCCCTTTCACGCCTGCCGGGACGCCCTGGAGCGGCTGCTCGCCCGCGCGCTCGCCGACCTGCCGGCGCCGCCGCTCGCCCGGGCGCCGCGGCTCAACGACCTGGTCGTGCAGCGCTATCCGGCGGGCTCGCGAGGCATCACCGCGCACCGCGACCACCTGTGCTACCGCGACCTGGTCGCCATCGTGACCCTGGCCGGCCGGGCGCGCTTCTTCGTCAGCGCCGAGCGCTCGGGCGAGAACGCGCGGGAGGTGGCGATCCCGCCGGGCAGCCTGCTGCTGATGCGCGCGCCGGGCTTCGCCGGGCGCGAGGACCGGCCGTTCCACTTCCTCACCGACGTCACCGAAACGCGGGTTTGCCTCGGCCTGCGCCGCGACGTGCGGACGGAAGCCGGCGGCGCATGAGCGCCGTCGCCGCTCCGCCCCGCGCCGCCCGCGCGCCCATGCCCTCTCCTCTGCGCACCGAGGATTTCGACTTCGCGCTGCCGGCGGAGCTGATCGCCCAGCATCCGGCGAGCCCGCGCGACGCCGCCCGGCTGCTGGTGGTCGGCGAGCGCCTCGACGACCGGAGCGTGGCCGACCTGCCGGACGCCCTGCGGCCCGGCGACCTGCTGGTGGTCAACGACACCCGGGTCCTGCCGACCCGGCTCGTCGGGCGGCGCGGCGCGGCCCGGATCGAGGCGACGCTGCACAAGGCGGAGGCGCCCGGCGTGTGGCGCGCCTTCGCGCGGCCCGCCCGCAAGCTGCGGCCCGGCGACGAGGTTGTCTTCGCGCCCGATTTCGCCGCCGTGGTTCGCGCCAAGGCCGACGCCGGCGAGGTGGTGCTGGACTTCGCCTGCGGCGAGGCCGAGCTGCTCGCCGGCCTGCGGCGCCACGGCGCCATGCCGCTGCCGCCCTACATCAAGCGCGACCTGGCGCGCCGCGGCGCCGATCCGCGCGACCGGGACGACTACCAGACGGTCTTCGCCGCCCGTCCCGGCGCCGTCGCCGCGCCGACCGCCGGCCTCCACTTCACGCCCGACCTGCTGGCCCGGCTGGAGGCGCGCGGCATCGCGCGCGTCGCCGTCACCCTTCACGTCGGCGCCGGCACCTTCCTGCCGGTCAAGACCGAGGATCCCCGCGCCCACGCAATGCACAGCGAGACGGGCGAGGTGAGCGCCGCGGCGGCCGCGCGGATCAACGACGCCCGCGCCGCCGGCGGGCGCATCGTCGCCGTGGGCACGACGGCGCTGCGCCTGCTCGAGACCGCCTGCGGCGAGGACGGCCGGCTCGCGCCCTTCGCCGGCGAGACCGACCTCTACCTCCTGCCCGGCGATCCGATCCGCGCCGCCGACCTGCTGCTGACCAACTTCCATCTGCCGCGCTCGACCCTCTTCATGCTGGTCTGCGCCTTCGCCGGCACCGCCCGCATGAAGGCGGCCTACGCCCACGCCGTCGCCGAACGCTATCGGTTCTTTTCCTATGGCGACGCCTGCCTGCTGCAGCGCGCGGTGGCGCGATGAGCGCGGCGGCCTTCGCCTTCGAGGTGCTGGCCCGGGACGGCGCGGCGCGGCGCGGGCGCCTCGCGACCGCCCACGGCGCGGTGGACACCCCCGCCTTCATGCCCGTCGGCACCGCCGCCACCGTCAAGGGGCTGCTGCCGCAACAGGTCCGGGCGACCGGCGCGCAGATCCTGCTCGCCAACACCTACCACCTCATGCTGCGCCCCGGCGCCGAGCGGGTCGCGGCGCTCGGCGGGCTGCACCGCTTCATGAACTGGGCGGGGCCCATCCTGACGGATTCCGGCGGCTATCAGGTTCTCTCCCTGGCCGACCTGCGGACCATCACCGAGGACGGCGTCGCCTTCAAGTCGCACATCGACGGCACGCGCCACGCGCTGACGCCCGAGCGGGCGGTCGAGATCCAGCATCTGCTCAACGCCGACGTGAGCATGGTGCTCGACGAATGCACGCCCTATCCGGTGGCGCGCGACGGGGCGGCCCTGTCCATGGAACGCTCGATGCGCTGGGCCGAGCGCTGCAGGTGCGCCTTCCAGGCGCGCCCGGGCTACGGCCTGTTCGGCATCGTGCAGGGCAGCGTCGTGCCCGAACTCCGTCTGGCCTCGGTCGAGGCGCTGACGGCGATCGGCTTCGAGGGCTACGCCATCGGCGGCCTCGCGGTCGGCGAGGGCCAGGACGCCATGCTCGAGGTCACCGCGCTGACGGCCGAGGCGCTGCCGGCGGACAAGCCGCGCTACCTCATGGGCGTCGGCAAGCCGGCCGACCTGGTGGCCGCGGTCGCGCGCGGCGTGGACATGTTCGACTGCGTGCTGCCCACTCGCTCGGGGCGCACCGGCCAGGCCTTCACCCGGCGCGGCGCGCTCAACCTGCGCAACGCGCGGCACCAGGAAGATCCGCGCCCGCTCGACCCGGACTGCGCCTGCCCGACCTGCGCGGACTTTTCCCGCGCCTACCTCCACCACCTGTTCCGCTGCGACGAAATGCTCGGGCCCGTCCTTTTGAGCACCCACAACCTGCACTACTATCAGGGCCTCATGGCCGGCCTGCGCGCGGCGATCGCCGACGGGCGGCTCGGCGACATGGCGGAGGGCTTCGCCCGAGAGCAAGCCGCGGGCGACCTGCCGCCGTTGGACTGAGTCCCGGGCGACGGCGCGGCGCTCCGGCGGTGCGGCGGTGCGGCGGGTCGCCGCCGCCATCTCGTCCGCGGTGCCGAGGGGAATCGGCCGGCCGGTCGGCCGGTCGGTCGGCCGAGGCGGCGAATCGAAAGGACACGCGCATGACGACAAGCGATGTCAGCGGCCTGACGCAGCTCGGACAGCGGACGCCGCTGCCCGCCTCGCCCGACGAGGCGGTGCTCGAAAGTGTGCCCAACGCGCGCGCCGATACCCTCTATCTCGTGCGCTTCACCTGCCCCGAGTTCACCGCCCTTTGCCCGATGACCGGCCAGCCCGACTTCGCGCACTTCGTCATCGACTACGCGCCCAGCAAGGCGCTGGTGGAAAGCAAGTCGCTGAAGCTGTTCCTCGGCTCGTTCCGCAACCACGGCGCCTTTCACGAGGACTGCACGCTGCTGATCGCCGAACGCATCGAGGCGGCGGTCGCGCCCCTTTGGCTGCGGATCGGCGGCTACTGGTATCCGCGCGGCGGCATCCCGATCGACGTGTTCTATCAGTCCGGCCCGCCGCCCGAGGGGCTCTGGCTGCCGGACCAGGGCGTGCCGAGCTACCGCGGGCGCGGCTAGGCGGCCAGGCGCATGGCTATGAGTCGCTTGTCATGAGTGACAACGCCGTGAATCGCAGTGCCGTGAATCGCGGCGTCAGGAGTCGCAGCGTCGCGGATGGCAGCGCCGAAAGCCGCAAGGCCGAAATCCGCGCCGAGGCTCTGGCCCTGGGATTCGACGCCGTGGGCTTCGCCGCCGCCGAACTCGGCGCGCAGGCGGCGGCGCACTTGGCGGAGTACCTGGCCCGCGGCTATCACGGCGACATGGGCTGGCTGGCGGCCCGCGCCGCCGAGCGCGGCCGCCCCCAGGCCCTGTGGGCGGAGGCGCGCAGCGTCGTCGTGCTCGCCCTCAACTACGGGCCGGCCGGCGATACCCTGGCGCCGCTCGAACGGCGCGATCGCGGCGCCGTCTCGGTCTATGCCCAAGGCCGCGACTACCACGACCTGGTGAAGAAACGGCTGAAGGCGCTCGCCCGCTTCATGACCGAGCGCTACGGCTGCGCCCTCAAGGTCTTCGTCGACACCGCGCCGGTGATGGAAAAGGCCCTGGCCGAGCGCGCCGGCCTCGGCTGGCAGGGCAAGCACACCAACCTGGTCTCGCGCGCCTTCGGCTCCTGGCTGTTCCTGGGCGAGATCTACAGCGATCTCGAGCTGGCGCCCGAGCCGGCCGAGACGGACCACTGCGGCGCCTGCCGGCGCTGCCTCGACGTCTGCCCGACCGCCGCCTTCCCCGCGCCCTACCGGCTCGACGCCCGGCGCTGCATCTCCTACCTCACCATCGAGCACAAGGGCCACATCGCGCCGGAGTTCCGCCGCGCGATCGGCAACCGCATCTACGGCTGCGACGACTGCCTGGCGGTCTGCCCGTGGAACAAGTTCGCCCGACCGACCGACGACGCCGGCCTCTTGCCCCGCGCCGAGCTGACCGCGCCGCGCCTGGCCGACCTGGCGGCGCTCGACGACGCGGGCTTCCGCCAGGTGTTCGCCGGCTCGCCGATCAAACGCACCGGCCGCGACCGCTTCGTGCGCAACGTGCTGATCGCCGTCGGCAACAGCGGCCTGCCGGCGCTGGCGTCGGCCGCGCGCGCGCGCCTCGGCGATCCCTCGCCCCTGGTGCGCGCCATGGCGATCTGGGCGCTCGCCCGGCTCGATCCCGAAACCTTCGAAGCGGAGCGGGAACAGCGCCAAGCGGGCGAGAGCGACCCCGCGGTCCTGGAGGAATGGCAGCGCCGGGACGACGCGGCCGCCTAGTACGCGCTCGGCGCCGCCCCTGGCGCCGCGCCCTCCTCGACCTCTTCGGCGGCCCCCTGGGCCGCTCCTGGGGCGGCCGCCTCGTCCGGCGGATCGCACACGTAGGTGACGCGGTTCGGCTGCAGGATGCTGCAGCCGTTCCAGAAAACGTTCTGCTTCTCCAGCACCAGCCGGCCGTCGCCGCACAGCTCCTCGGCCCGCGCCAGCACGTCGTGGTCCGTGTTGACCGCCTGGCCGTAGCACAGCTCGATGCGATAGGCCCGCGCGCTCAGCGGCGGGTCGACCTCCGGCAGGCCCGGGTCTTCGAACAGCTCCCAGGGCGGATCGTTTGCCTCCTCGATGCGGTAGGGCTCGGTGCTGCAACCGGCGAGCCACGCCGCGACGAAAGCGGCCGCCAGCCACAGCGAAGCCGGTCGCGGATCGACCTCGTGACGGCGGAACATGGCGGCCTCCGGCTGCGCGCTCGGCGACCTCGCGACCCCTGCCGCGAGACAAGGGGCAAGACGCCCTCAAGCGGCTCTGATATCATGCCGGCGCCGAGTCAGAGAAGAGAAAGGGGGCGCAACGATGGACCGACGGCGGATCGACCGACACCCGGGAACGCGCGCTTGGCTGGCGATCGCCTTCGGCCTCTTGCTGTTGTTCGCGGGCCCGCGCCCGCTCGCGCTCGCCGCCGAGCACAGCCTGGCCGGGCAGCTCTTGGTCGCCGCGCCGCAGATGTCGGACCCCAACTTCTCGAAGACGGTCGTCTATCTGCTGCGCCACGACAGCAGCGGCGCGCTCGGCCTGGTGATCAACCGGCCGATGGGTGAGGCGCCGCTCGAGCGCGTGCTCGCGCTGCTGAAGGGGGAGCGTGCCGACGCGTCGAACGACTCGAAGGGCGACGCGACGGGCGAGGCGAAGGGCGACGCGGCGGGCAAGGCCGACGATCCGCTGCCGATCTATTTCGGCGGCCCGGTCGAGCCCTACCGCTCCTTCACCCTGCACAGCCGCGACGTCATGCCGAAGCATAGCGTGCCGCTCGACGACGACACCGCGTTCAACGTCGAGGACGACGTCTTGCAGGCGCTCGCCGAGGACGCGGCGCCGAAGCGATTGATCTTCGTGCTCGGCTATTCCGGCTGGGCGGCCGGCCAGCTCGAAGGCGAGCTCGATCGCGGCGACTGGTACGTGGTCGCGCCGGAGCCCGACTTGGTGTTCGGGACCGAGCCGGAA
>JAWWCG010000003.1:0-23255 GCA_033720555.1 Kiloniellales bacterium
GATACGGGCCGTGGCAAAAGCTCACCTCTGGTGGCAGTGGATCACAGACGGTGAAGTGCAATCGCTCAGGGAAATTGCCGAGCGCGAAGACCTCGACACGCCGATGGTCACCCGACTGATTCGTCTAGCTTTTCTCTCCCCGAAGCTGATCTCACAGATTTTGGAGGGCCTGCAGCCACCAAGTCTCACGGTCAAAACGCTAACGCGTGAAATCGACCTCCCGCTCGAATGGGCTGTCCAAGAAGAAGTCCTCGCTGCCCACGCCTGAGAAGTTGTCCTCGAAACCCTCTCCAGAGACTTTGCCTCTCACAGGCCGATTGCGCCCCCGCAATCCGATCTCCGGGACAACAAAAACCCGCCGAAGCCCGCAGTTCTGCGGGCTTTGGCGGGGACCTCTCCTCCCTAATGGGAGAGATCTGTATTAGTGGTGGGCCCGGCAGGACTCGAACCTGCGACAACACCGTTATGAGCGGCGTGTTCTAACCAGCTGAACTACGGGCCCAGCGACGCGGCGCCAGGGGCGGCCGCGAAAGACCGCCGCGAAGGATTGCCGCGAAGGATCGCCGCAAAGGATCGCCAGCGGCCCATTGTGCGCGCCGGCGCGGCGAGATCAAGGCCGCAGACCGCGCCCCGCCCGTGACGACGCCGGACGGGGACGACGCCGGACGGGGACGACGCCGGACGGGGACGACGCCGGACGGGATAACGCTGGGCGGGGGCTCACGCCGGCGCCGCGAAGGCCCGGTCGTGGCCGAGCGCCGGGATCCTGGCGCGCGCCTCGGCGACCCGCGCCGGGTCGATCTCGGCCAGGATCACCTCGGGCGCCTCGCCGGCCTCGGCCAGCACCTCGCCCCACGGCGCCACGATCAGCGAGTGGCCATAGGTTTGGCGGCCCTGGCTGGTCTCGCCGCACTGGGCCGCCGCCAGCACGAACGAGCCGGTCTCGATCGCCCGCGCGCGCAGCAGCACGTGCCAGTGGGCGCGTCCGGTGAGCCGGGTGAAGGCCGACGGCACGGCGAGAAAGTCGGCGCCCGCCCGGGCCAGCGCCCGGTAGAGCTGCGGGAAGCGCAGGTCGTAGCAGACGCTGAGGCCGAGCCGGCCCCACGGCAGGTCGGCGACCACCGCCGCGCCGCCCGGCCGATAGGCCCGGCTCTCGCGATACGACTGGCCGTCGGGCACCGCGACGTCGAACATGTGGATCTTGTCGTAGCGCGCCGCCACCCGCCCCGTCGGGTCGATCAGGAACGAGCGGTTGGCCAGGCGCTCCTCGCCGAGGCGGATCACCAGGGAGCCGATCGCGAGCCAGCAGCCGAGCTCCGCGGCCAGCGCGCGCAGGCCGGCGAGGCCCGCATGCTCGCCCTCGCCCTGGGCCTTGGCGAAGGCGGCCGCGCGCTTCATCTCCATCATGTCGGTGGTCTCCGGCGTCAGGACCAGATCGGCGCCGGCGTCCCGGGCGCGGCGGATCGCCTCGGCCGCGGCGCGCAGGTTCGCCTCGGGCTCGGTGTCGGAGGCCAACTGGACGCAGGCCGCGGTGAAACTTCGGCTCATGGTTTCCCTCTTGCTTACGCCTGCTGCGGGCGCACCACGCGGGCCAGGGTCAGCACGTCGACGCCGGCGGCGCCCGCCCACTTGAGGGTCCGGGCGCAGGCCTCCACCGTCGCCCCGGTGGTCAGCACGTCGTCGACCAGCAGCACCCGCCGGCCGCCGAGGCGCTCGGCCGCGCCCGGGGCGACGCGGAAGGCGCCGGCCACGTTGCGCCGCCGGGCCGAAGCCGACAGCCGGCCCTGGGAGGCGGTGTTGCGAATCCGCCGCAGGCTGTCGGGCAGCACCGGCAGGCCGGTCGCCCGGCCCAGCGCCTGGGCCAGCAGGGCCGACTGATTGTAGCGCCGCGCGAACAGGCGGCGGCGATGGAGCGGCACCGGCAGGACGACGTCGCAGTCGGCGATCAGCTCGCCGCCGGCCCGGGCCAGCCACGCGCCGAAGGCCGGCGCGCCCTCGATGCGGTCGCCGTGCTTGAAGCCGAGCAGCAGGCCGCGCGAGGCCTCGTCGTAGCGCAGCACCGCCCGCGCCCGGTCGTAGCTCGGCGGCTCCCGGTGGCAGGCGCCGCAGAGGGTCCCGGCCCCCAGCTCGAAGTCGAAGGGAAAGCCGCAAGCGGCGCACAGCGGCGGCGCCAGGAAGCTCAGGGCGCGCCAGCACGCGCCGCACAGGGCGCCGGGGCGCTCCACGCCGCCGCCGCAGACCAGGCAGCGCGGCGGCAGCAGCAGGTTGAGCACGAGGCCCGGCAGGGCGCGGGCGGCCGGCGCCAGGCTCACCATGGCCACCGAGGCCGCCCGATGCTCCGGGCGCGCGATCCGCTCACGGCGCTCAGCCCTCGGCCCCGTCCGGGGCCCGGGACGGCACCGCGTCGCTGGACTGGCGGAAGCGCGGCAGCTCGTCGGCGACCTCGAGCCAGGGGAGCTGGCTTCGGGTCCAGACGTGATTGTCGGGGCGGACGTCCTGGGGCCGGTCGAGGCTGCCCAGGGTCACCTGCACCCGGTCGCCCAGCACCTCCTCGTGCATGCTGAGGGTGCTGCCGCAGACCGGGCAGAAGCCGCGCTCGGCGTAGGCCGAGGAGCGGTAGCGGGCGGGCTCGCGGGTCTGCCACGCGAACTCCGCCTTAGGGAAGTGGACGAAGCCGAGGAAGGCGGAGCCCGAGACCCGGCGGCAGGTCTCGCAGTGGCACAGGACGGTGCGCAGGGGCGCCGCCCTCGCCCGGTAGCGAATGGCGCCGCAGAGACAGCCGCCGGTCCAGTCCATATCCGTTCCCTCGCCCGCCGTCCCGGCAACCTAGCCGCCCGGCGCGCCGCCATCAACCGCGGGCGCGGGGCCCCCTTGCGTCTTCGCCTTTTGCGGGGCCGGCGGCTGGGCCATAGTGCGGCGATGAGCGATGCCATCGAGGTCTTCGACCGCCGGGCCGTGCGCCGGCACCGGGACCGCGCGGCCGCGCGCCTGTCGTCGCACGATTTCCTGCTGCGCGAGGTGGCGGCGCGCCTGGCCGAGCGGCTCGACGACATGACCCGGCGCTTTCCCCTGGCCCTCGACCTCGGCTGCCACGACGGCGTCCTCGGCCGGGCGCTGCTCGAAAACGGCGGCCACGGCGGCATCGAGACCCTGGTCCAGGCGGACCTCTCGCCGGCGATGGCCGGCCGGGCGGGCGCGCCGGACCGGCCGGCCCTGGCGGCCGACGAGGAGGCCCTGCCCTTCGCCGAGGCCAGCTTCGACGCGGTGCTCAGCCTCTTGAGCCTGCACTGGGTGAACGACCTGCCGGGCGCGCTCCTGCAGGCGCGCCGCGCGCTCAGGCCTGACGGCCTGTTCCTGGCGGCGCTGCTCGGCGGCGAGACCTTGAAGGAGCTGCGCCTGGCGCTGATCCAGGCCGAGGCCGAGCTCGAGGGCGGCGCCGGCCCCCGGGTCTCGCCCTTCGCCGACGTGCGCGATTTGGGGGCGCTCCTGCAGCGCGCCGGCTTCGCCCTGCCGGTCGCCGACGTGGACGACATCGCGGTGAGCTATCCCGACGCCTTCCGGCTGATGGCCGATCTGCGGGGCATGGGGGAGGCCAACGCCCTCGCCGACCGGCGCCGCGGCTTCAGCCGCCGCGCCACCCTGCTGCGCGCCGCCGCGCTCTACGCCGAGCGCCACGCCGGGGCGGACGGCCGCCTGTCGGCGAACTTTCAGGTAATCTATCTGACCGCCTGGGCGCCGCACCGGAGCCAGCCGCGGCCGCTCGCCCCCGGCAGCGCCAAGACCCGCCTGGCGGCGGCGCTGGAGACCGAGGAGCGACCGGCCGGCGACACCGCCGTCCCCCGCCGGCCGCGAGACCAAAGCTGATCCGCAAGACCTGACCCCGCCGCCTAGACCGGGGGCCACGACACCCTGGGCGGCCTAAAGCCACTCCTGCAGGAGGGCGATCAGCGGCCGGTCGGCCGGCGGCATGGGGTAGTCCCAGAGCCGCGGCGGGCGCACCCAGGCGAGTTCCTGGCCCTCCATGGGACGCGCCTGGCCGCGCCAGACGCGGCAGGCGAAGAGCGGCATCAGCAGGTGAAAGTCGTCATAGGCGTGGGAGGCGAAGGCGAGCGGCGCGAGGCAGCTCTCCCGGGTGTCGATCGCCAGCTCCTCGGCCAGCTCGCGCACCAGGGCGCGTTCCGGCGTCTCGCCGGGACCGACCTTGCCGCCGGGAAACTCCCAGAGGCCCGCCATGGCCTTGCCGTCCGGCCGGCGCGCCAGCAGCACCCGGCCGTCGGCGTCGATCAGCGCGACCGCGGCGACCAGCACCACGGGCGTGTCGGGCGTATGGCCGTGGCGCGCGCCGGCGCCCCAGCAGCCGCCGTCCTCCCCATCGTTCATCCCGCCGTCGGGCGGCGCGGCGGGGTCGGCGCTCATGTCCGATAGTCCGCGTTGATGTCGATGTAGCCGTGGGTCAGGTCGCAGGTCCAGACCGTGGCGCGGCCGCGGCCGACGCCGACGTCGACGGCGATATCGATGTCCCGGCCCTTCATGTGCCGGGCGATGGGGGTCTCGTCGTAGCCGTCGACGCGGCGCCCCTCGCGGGCCAGCTCGACGCCGCCGATGGCGATCTTGAGCCGGTCGCGCTCGGCCCGTTCGCCGGCCTTGCCGACCGCCATGACGATGCGCCCCCAATTGGCGTCCTCGCCGGCGATCGCGGTCTTGACCAGCGGCGAGTTGGCGATCGCCAGGCCGATGCGCCGGGCGGCCGCCGCGGAGGCGGCGCCGGTCACGGTGATGGCGACGAACTTCTGGGCACCCTCGCCGTCGCGGGCGACCTGATGGGCCAGGTCGAGCATGAGATCGTCGAGGGCCCGGGCGAAGTCGCGGATCATCGGATCGCCGGGCCGGCAGTCGGCCGGCACCCGGGGATGGCCGGCCTTGCCGGTGGCGGCCAGCAGGACGGTGTCGCTGGTCGAGGTGTCGCCGTCCACCGTGATGCAGTTGAACGAGCGTTGGACGGCCCGTTCCAGGAGGCGCTGCAGCAGCGCCCGCGGCAGCTTGGCGTCGGTCGCGGCGAACGACAGCATGGTCGCCATGTCGGGCGCGATCATGCCCGAGCCCTTGGCGATGCCGTTAAGGACGACCTTGCGGCCGCCGATCTCGGCCGTGCGGGTGGCGGCCTTGGGGTAGGTGTCCGTGGTCATGATGGCGCGCGCCGCCGCCGCCCAGCCGGCCGGCTTGAGCCCCGCCTCGAGACGCGCCATGGCCTTGACGATGCGCTCGTGCGGCAGCGGCTCGCCGATTACCCCGGTCGAGGCGAGGAACACCTGGCGCGGTCGGCAGCCCAGGGCCGCCGCGGCGGCCTCGGCGACGGCGGCGGTCGCATCCTCGCCGAGGCGGCCGGTGAAGGCGTTGGCGTTGCCGGAATTGACGACCACGGCCCGCGCCCGACCGCCCTCGAGCGCCCGGCGGCACCACTCGACCGGCGCCGAGGCGGTCTTGGAGCGGGTGAACACCCCGGCGATCGCGGTGCCCGGATCGAACGCCATGAGGCAGACGTCGGCGCGGTCGCGGTACTTGATGCCACAGGCCCGGCTGGCCAGCCGCACGCCGTCGATCGCCGGCAGGCGGGGCGTGGCGGGCGGCGCCAAGGGAGACCGCGCCAAGGCCATGGGTGCCGCTCCTCGGCCCCCGCGCTCGGGAGGCCGCTACTCGCTCGGTTGCGTCTCGCTTTCGGAAGGCTCCTCCATGGCGGGCTCGTCCATAGCGGGCTCCTCCATCGACGGGGCTTCCATGGCCGGTTCCTGCGCCTGCGGCTCCGCCCGCTCGATGACCTCGATTTCCGCGTCGTCGCGCAGCTCCGCCAGGTGGCCCTCGACGACCTCGCCCTGGAGCTCCTGCTTGAGCTGCGGTTCGACCTGCTCGAAGGTGGGCTGCTCCTTGGTGCGCTTGTCCTCGACCAGAATGACGTGCCAGCCGAACTCGGTCTGCACGGGATCGCTGTTATAGCTGCCCGGCTCCAGCGCGAAGGCGGTTTCGGCGAAGCTGGGGACCATCTGCTGGTTGGTGAAATAGCCCAGGTCGCCGCCCTGGGCCGCGGACGGGCCGGTCGAGCGTTCCTCGGCCAAGGCGACGAAATCGGCGCCCTCGTCGAGCGCGGCAATCACCTCGCGCGCCTCCTCTTCGCTCTCGAGCAGGATATGGCGCGCGCGGACCTCCTCCTCTGGCGGGTTCTCCTCCAGGAAGGTCTGGTAGCGGGCCTCGACCTCGGCCTCGCTCACCTCGGCCTCCAGCAGGCGCTCCATATAGACCTCGCGCATCACCTCGACGGTGAGGCGGTTCACCCTCTCCTGAACCTCCTGGTCGTCGGACAGGCCGTCCGCCTTGGCCGCCTTGTCGATCAGCGCCAAGTCGATCAAGCGCTGGACCAGGAAGGGGAATATCTGGTTGAAGGCCTGCCGGTACTGGGGCGGCAGGGTGTAGGCGTAGGCGGTCACCTCGGAGAAGCGGATCGGCGTGCCGTCGACGACGGCCACCACCGGATCCTCCTCCTCCGCCTGCTCAGCCTGCTCCGCGTCCTGCTCCGCCTCTTGGGCCGAGACCAGGGCCGGCGCGGCGACGAGCAGCGAGCTGGCCAAGAGGGCGCCGAGGAGGCCAGAACGGCCGTAAAACTGGGTCATTCATTTCATCCTTGTTGCAGTCGACAGATGCCTGCCGGCCTCCCCGCGCCGACGTCGGCCTTGAAACTGGGCGTTTGCCCGGGCGTTTACGCTGGGCGTTTACACTGGGGGCGTAACCTCGCATGTTCAACCCCAGGGCGCCAGCCCCGGCCGGCGGCGGCGCGGCCCGTGAACGCGCTCTGGCGCGGGCCTCGTGCGGCGTTGACAGGTCCTGCCTCTCACCCTATGTCTGACCGGCGCCCTTGGCCCGCCTCATCCGGCCACTCCGACCTCGAGGTTGACATGCTCAGCACGCTCGGAAAGCGGCTGTTCGGAACGGCTAACGACCGCTATATCAAGCGTCTGGCCGACAGCGTCCAGGCGATCAATGCCCTCGAGCCCGAGCTCGAGGCGATGAGCGACGCCGACTTGGCCGCCCGCACCCCGTGGTTCCGAGAACGCCTGGAGGCCGGGGAAAGCCTGGACGATTTGCTGGTCGAGGCCTTCGCGACGGTGCGCGAGGCGGCCAAGCGCACCCTGGGCCAGCGCCATTTCGACGTGCAGCTCATGGGCGGCATCGTGCTGCACCGCGGCATGATCGCCGAGATGAAGACCGGCGAGGGCAAGACCCTGGTGGCCACCCTGCCGGTCTATCTCAACGCCCTGAGCGGCAAGGGCGTCCACGTGGTCACGGTGAACGACTACCTGGCCCGGCGCGACGCCGAATGGATGGGGCAGATCTATCGCTTCCTCGGCCTCAAGGTCGGCTGTATCGTCCATGGCCTCTTGGAGAACGAACGCCACGAGGCCTACGCCGCGGACGTGACCTACGGCACCAACAACGAGTTCGGCTTCGACTATCTGCGCGACAACATGAAGCTCAAGCTGGACGAGCAGGTCCAGCGCGACTTCAACTATGCGATCGTCGACGAGGTGGACTCCATCCTGATCGACGAGGCCCGCACGCCGCTGATCATCTCCGGGCCGACCCAGGACTCCTCCGAGCTCTATATCTCGGTCAACAAGGTGATCCCCCAGCTCGGCGAGGACGACTACGAGAAGGACGAGAAGGGCCGCTCGATCACGCTGACCGAGGCCGGCGTCGAGCGGGTCGAGGCGGTGCTGCGCGACATGGGGCTGCTGACCACGGCCTCGCTCTACGACGCGGAGAACATCTCCCTCCTGCACCACGTGAGCCAGGCGCTGCGGGCGCACAAGATGTTCGAGCGCGACACCGACTACATCGTCAAGGACGACAAGGTCATCATCATCGACGAGTTCACCGGGCGCATGATGGAGGGCCGCCGCTACTCCGAGGGCCTGCATCAGGCGCTCGAGGCCAAGGAAGGCGTCAGCATCCAGCACGAGAACCAGACCCTCGCCTCGATCACCTTCCAGAACTATTTCCGGCTCTATCCGAAACTCGCCGGCATGACCGGAACGGCGATGACCGAGGCCGGCGAGTTTCTCGACATCTACAACCTGGAAGTCATCGAGATCCCGACCAACGTGCCCTTCGTCCGGGTCGATTTCGACGACGAGGTCTATCGCACGGCCAAGGAGAAATACGAGGCGATCCTCGATCAGATCGAGGAATGCCACAAGAACAAGCAGCCGATCCTGGTGGGCACCGTCTCGATCGAGAAGTCGGAGCTTCTCTCGACCCTCCTGAAGAAGCGCAAGATCCCGCACCACGTCTTGAACGCCCGCTATCACGAGCAGGAGGCCTACATCATCGCCCAGGCCGGCGTGCCCGGGGCGGTCACCATCGCGACCAACATGGCCGGGCGCGGCACCGACATTCAGTTGGGCGGCAACGTCGACATGCGGGTGCAGCAGGAGGCCGGCCACATCGAGGACGCGACGGCGCGCGCCGCGAAGACCGAGGCGATCAAGGACGAGGCGGCGGCGGCCAAGCAGGTCGCGCTCGACGCCGGCGGGCTCTTCGTGATGGGCACCGAGCGGCACGAAAGCCGGCGCATCGACAATCAGCTCCGCGGCCGCTGCGGCCGCCAGGGCGATCCCGGCGCCTCCAAGTTCTATCTGTCGCTGGAAGACGATCTGATGCGCATCTTCGGCTCCGAGCGCATGGATTCGATGCTGCGCAAGCTCGGCCTGCAGGAAGGCGAGGCGATCGTCCACCCCTGGGTCAACAAGGCCCTGGAGAAAGCCCAGCAGAAGGTCGAGGCGCATCACTTCGAAGCGCGCAAATACGTGCTCAAGTACGACGACGTGATGAACGACCAGCGCAAGGTCATCTACGAGCAGCGCCGCGACCTCATGATGACCGACGACGTGCACGACACGGTCACCGATTTCCGCCATCAGACGATCGAGGAGCTGGTGGCCGAGTGCATTCCCACCGGAGCCTACGTCGAGCAGTGGGACCTCAAGCGCCTGCACGAGGAATGCCTGAGGCTGCTCAGCCTCGACCTGCCGGTCAACGACTGGGCCAAGGAAGAGGGTATCGCGGACCAGGAGATTCTCGAGCGCATCCGACAGTCCTCGGACAAGCACATGGCCGCCAAGGCGGCCAACATCGGCCCCGAATTGATGCGCATGCTGGAGAAAGAGGTGCTGCTGCTGGTCCTCGACCGGCAATGGAAGGACCACCTCCACCTGCTCGATCACCTGCGCCAGGGCATCGTGCTGCGCGCCTACGGCCAGCGCGATCCGCTCAACGAGTACAAGCGCGAGGCCTTCGACCTGTTCGAGGCCATGCTGGAGCGGGTGCGCTCGGAGACGACCTCGCTCCTGGCCTATGTCCGGGTGCGGCCGATGAGCCCGGATTTCGCCATGCCGGCGCCGGATCCCGAGAATTTCCAGGAAACGCGCTTCGATCCGGCGATGGTCAAGAGCGGCGACGCCGACCGGCAGGCGGAGCTGGCGCTGGCCTCGGCGGAGGCCGCCCCGATCGCCGCCCTGCCCGGCAAGCCGGTCTCCCAGACCGTGCGCCGGCGCACCGCCGGGGCGCCGGACCCGGGCGATCCGGAGAGCTGGGGCAAGGTGCCGCGCAACGCGCCGTGCCCCTGCAATTCGGGCAAGAAGTACAAGCACTGCCACGGCCGCTCGGCGTAAGCGCGCATCCCGGCAGGGCCCCGGCGCAGGCGCCCCGCTCCCGGCCTCAGCCCAGCCCCTTGTGCCCCATCTCGATGAACTTGTCGCGGCGCTTGGCGCGCAGGCCGGGGCCCGACTCGCCGTCGAGCTCCTCCAGCGCGCCTTCGATGCGGTCGCCGACCGCGGCGATCGTCTCGGCCGGCGCGCGGTGGGCGCCGCCCAGGGGCTCGTCCACCACCCCGTCCGTCACGCCGAGCTTGAGGAGATCGCCGGCCGTCAGCCTGAGCGCCTCGGCCGCCTCCTGCGCCTGGGCGCTGCTGCGCCATAGGATCGAGGCGCAGCCCTCGGGCGAGATCACCGAATAGACCGCGTGCTCGAGCATGTAGATCCGGTTGGCGGCGGCGAGCGCGATCGCGCCGCCCGAGCCGCCCTCGCCGATCACCACCGAGATCAAGGGCACCTGGATCCGCAGGCAGACGTCGATGCACGAGGCGATCGCTTCGGCCTGGCCGCGCTCCTCGGCGCCGACGCCCGGGTAGGCGCCCGGGGTGTCGACCAGGGTGACGACCGGCACCTTGAAGCGGTCGGCCATGTTCATCAGGCGCTGCGCCTTGCGGTAGCCCTCGGGCCGCGCCATGCCGAAGTTGTGGCGCACCCGGGCGTTGGTGTCCGAGCCCTTCTCGTGACCGATGACCATCACCGTGTGGCCGCGAAACCGCCCCAGGCCGCCGATGATGGCGCGATCCTCGGCGAACAGGCGGTCGCCGGCCAGCGGCGTGAAGTCGTCGACCAGGGCCGCGATGTAATCGCTGAAGTGCGGGCGCTCGGGATGGCGCGCGACCTGGGTCTTCTGCCAGGCGCTCAGCTTCGCGTAGGTCTGGCGCAACAGGCGGTCGACCTTGGTCTGCAGGCGCGTCACCTCTTCGGCGATGTTGAGGTCGCCGCTGTCCGAGAGGTGGCGCAGCTCTTCGATCTTGCCCTCGAGCTCGGCGATCGGTTTTTCGAAATCGAGAAAGTGCATGACACGTCTGTAGCATGGGCGGCTGGGGCCGGAAAGCTCCAGAATCCGCCGACGCGGCGCCCGGCGGCCGCGCCGATCGGCCGCCGTTCCAATCGGCCGGCGCCGGGCGGGCGTGACAAGCGCGCGGGCGTGCTCCCATGATCGCCGCGTTCCTAGGGGTGTCCCGCGGTGCGGGGCTGAGATACCGG
Organism: Kiloniellales bacterium; assembly: GCA_033720555.1. GTDB lineage: Bacteria > Pseudomonadota > Alphaproteobacteria > Kiloniellales > JAKSDN01 > CALJXB01. Next base: position 10,908 of record JAWWCG010000003.1, read on the forward strand.
ACGATCCCTCGAGATTGCGCGGTGACCCTTCGAACCTGATCCGGATAATGCCGGCGAAGGGAACGGAACGGCTTCATGAAAGAACGCGAGAAAACCGTCGTTTGCTCAGGGGTCCGCCGCTTCCGCGCCGCCGTGGAGGCCAAGACATGTCCCATCCCCCCCGCACGCCCGCACGCACGCCCATCTGCACGACCACCCGCAACCGCCCGCGCCTGAGGCCGGCCGGCCTCGCCCTCGCCGTCGTCGCCCTTGCGACGCTGCTGGCCGGCGCGCCGGCGCGGGCCGAGAAGCTGACGGTGCTGCTCGACTGGTTCCTCAACCCCGACCATGCGAGCCTCGTGGTGGCCGAGCAAAAGGGGTTCTTCGCCGAGGCCGGCCTCGAGGTCGAGATGATCGAGCCGGCCGACCCCAACGACCCGCCCAAGCTGGTGGCGGCCGGCAAGGCCGACCTCGCCGTCTCCTACCAGCCGCAGCTTCACATCCAGGCGGCCCAGGGCCTGCCGCTCGCCCGCGTGGGCACCTTGATCGCCACGCCGCTCAACACCCTCCTCGCCCTGGACGACGGCCCGGTCCGCACGATCGCCGACCTGGAGGGGCGCCGGATCGGCTATTCGGTCGGCGGCTTCGAGGACGCCCTGTTGAGCGCCATGCTGGCCAAGCACGGCCTCGCCCTGAGCGACGTCGAGCTGGTCAACGTGAACTTTTCCCTGAGCCCGGCGCTGCTCTCCGGGCAGGTCGACGCGGTGATCGGCGCGTTTCGCAATTTCGAGCTCAACCAGCTCGCCATCGAGGGCCACACGGGCCGGCCGTTCTACGTCGAGGAGGAAGGCGTGCCCGCCTACGACGAGCTCATTCTCGTCGCCCACCGCGAGCGGCTCGAGGATCCGCGGATCGACGCCTTCCTGGGGGCCGTGGAGCGAGCGGTTCAGTACCTGATCAATCACCCGGAGGAAGGCTGGGCGCTGTTCATACGCCACGACAAGGAGCTGGATGACGAGCTGAACCGCCGGGCCTTCGCCGACACCCTGCCCCGCTTCGCGCTCAGACCGCGGGCGCTCGACCGGGCCCGCTACGACCGGTTCGCGGCCTTCCTTCGGGCGCAGGGCGTGATCGACGCCATCCCGCCGTCGCAGAGCTACGCGGTCGAGGTTCGCTGAACCGCGGCGGGCCGCCCGGCGGCGCGGCGGCTGGTTCAGCCGTCAAGCGCGCGCAGGGTCGCCCGGTCCAGGGTTGCCCGTGTCACGGGCTCGTCGCCCGGCGTCACGGCGAAGGCGGGCGGCGCCCTGTCCAGCAGAGCGAGCAGAGGCGCGCAAACCTGTTCGATCCGCGCCAGATCGGAGTCGGACAGGATCTCGCGATAGCGCCCGACGTGGCTGTCGCTGACGCCCTGGGAGAACAGCTCGGAATGGAACGGCTGGCCCGCCTGCTTTGAGGGGTCGAGCGGCCAGCCGGCGAGCGGCCGGTCGCTCGCCGGATCGAAGCCTGTGAGGTCGATGCCGGTGAAGCGGCCGAGTCCGGGCAGGACCGCGGAGGGATCCGTCACCAGGGCCTCGTAGACGAGATAGGCGGTTTGCGCGTGGCACGAGGGCGCCCGCGACGCGAAGCAGGGCAGATAGGTGTCCAATAGATCCGCTGCGATCTCGGCCGGCCCCTTGGTCCCGAACTCGCGCGCGCCCCGGCGCTGGGCGGCCACGCAGGAGGCGACCGCGTCCCGCGGATCCCGCAAGCAAACGACCATCCGCGCCTGTGGCAAGAGCGCGTGCAGCGGCGGAAAGTACCGCGTGAGCTGCGGGTGCTTGAGAACCAGGGCCTCCGGCTCGCCCAGGCGCCGCCAGGTGTGCTCGAGAAATTGGCCGGCCTGATCGGCGCAGTAGCCGCGCAGGTCCTCGGGCGTATCGAAGTAGTCCTTGGTGTGGGCCTCGAAGAGGGACAGGCTGCGCAGATAGGTCTCGACCACGCCGCGCAGGAAGACGCACTCGCCGATCATCGGGCCAGCGCCCTTGCCGGAACAGAGCACCGCTTGCACCAGGGTGGTGCCGGAGCGCAGGAAACCGCCGACGAAGATGGGTTGCATGGCGTAGCGCTTGGACTTTTGGCAGCGAAGGAGCCCGGATACTCTTTAGGCGGTCCAGGGACGAAAAGAAAGGACCCGGCGCCCGTCTCAAGCGACCCTATGTCACTGGTCCCCACAATCGATGTAGCCGAGCAGCTCCAGGCTCTGGTGGTAGGCCGGATCGCCCTGCAAGGCGACGCGCTCCGCCCTCATGTCTTCGATGATCTGGCTCCCAGGTGCTTCTCAGCCCCGCCCGACCTCGCGTAACAACGACGCGGCGGCGTGTGACCGCTTCCGGCCACAGACGAAGTCGAGCGTCACCTTCTAGCTTGAACCGACGGCAGATCAAGTGCTAGGAGGGTACTTTCATCCATGGCTGGCATTGCGCTCCGCGAACTTGTGAGCGCTTCTGTTTGAATGTCAGAATGATATGCACAATCAAAGACCTTCAACTACACTCGCCAGTCTCACGTTATCCGCCGGTGAATAATTCGGGGTAGCTGAGGTCACCGAGAATGTGGTGGAAAAAGTGGAACAGAAAGTTCAAGTTGCCAAAGATTTAATTTCTCTTGTCAAAAACGTCGATGACCAAACGATCGTCATCGACGGAGGCTATTATCGTGGAAATTTCTCAAAATATGTCGTGCGCGCGTTTCATTCACCAATAATTTTAGCTTTTGAACCAGACCCTATTAGCTTTGAGAGAGCAAAGAAGAAATTTTCATCTGACCCCCGCATCGAAATTGTCAATGCGGCACTTGGCGATCAAATGGGTCAGGCGGAGTTTTTCCGCGGGCCTTATCCAGGAACCAATTCCCTTTTCCCCAGACCTTCGGACGGACTCAAACCCTATTTTCCGAAGCAAGCGTATCTCGAGGGCGGCACTTCGGTCGAAGTTGTTACTCTTGACCACGAATGTAATACGCGAGGAATTGAATCTATAGATCTACTGAAGTTGGATCTGCAGGGCGGTGAATTGATGGCGCTGGAGGGTGCAAAGACTCTATTAGCTGCCGGAGCGATTAAAGTTATTCTGCTTGAGGCGATGTTTGTGAGGAAATACAAAGATCAACCTCTCCTATGGCAGATATGGCAGTTTCTTGAAAATTTCGAATACACCTTTTACGCATTGGGGGAATTAAAAATTGGCCCATACGAAAATGATGAGAAAGGCATGAGACAAGGACAATGGAATCACTGTGACGTGATATTTATTTCGAATCCATTGCGCATTATTTTAGATAGTTCATAACATGTTCCTTTCTGTTAAGGCGAACACTGGATTGCGCCTCTGTTACTCTATGTAAGTTTGCGCCCTTGCCTTGTCAGTGGATATCCCATTATTTTCATTCTTTCGAAGATTTTCGGCCCATAGCACTCTACGAGCTTGTCCGACAGCAATGGCGCGAAAATCGCCTACGCGGCAGCGCTCAGATTAAATCGCGCCAACTCAAGCTCCCGCAGTTTGGTAACTTTCATTACAGTCCACCGAACAACAGGAATTCGAACTGTAGGTTTAAAATCCAGATGGCTAGTAGTGCCCGCCCATCATAAGACTCCCGCCTGCGTTTCGTTCAGGCCGCCCAATCGCGTCATTAGCGCTGCCGACGGTGGGTCAAAAAATGTATGATTTGGACCACTAGAATACAGTTTATCTGCTGACGTGTGAACCCGCGCGGCGGCTCAGATCTGTCGCTTTGCCGCAGGCATTAGACGGTCAGTCCGGCACAATAGCAATCAGACAGCAATCAGACCACGCTCTTGTGAACGGCGATAATTATGCCGTCCGGTTGAAATGGCGGCTTCGGGTTCTCGAACCTGATGGTGTGATCGGCAGACAAACATTCTAGACACCGTCTGTGCTGGTCTGGTCCGTGCGTGCCCACGATCCAAGACCGAACTTGGCCCGCGCGCAGCAGAGTGCGGGAACTCTCCAAGATACCCGCTTCGCTTCCCTGAATATCCATTTTTGCCAAATCGACCTGACCGCCGGCTTTCGCAACATAGCTCTCCAATGTATGAGCTGTTACCGGGATCATCCTGTGATGAGGCTGGCCGGTTTGATTGGCCAACATGATTTTGCTGCCGTAAGCGTGGTCGAGAAAATTGACAATTCCTTCCTTTTCTGCCAGCGCCGATTCGTGGACCGTGACGCCCTCCATGGATAAACCGTTCAACGCGAACGTTTCGGCCAAAGCCCTGCAATGTCGCTCCAAAGCGTCGATCGCATGGATGGCAGCATTGGGGAAGCGCCGTTTGACCAGAACGCAGTAATAACCAACTGCCGCACCGATATCCATGAATGTCGAGATTCCGCCGGGCAAGTCTTCAAATAATCTCAGAAACCAATCTTCTTCGACTGGCTCGTGAAGGTTAGGATTATCATTTGCCTGATAACGATCGCACTGTATCTGGAGCAGATGTTTCCGGTCTATCTTAATGCCGTTGGAAAAGGTGTAGATACCACTCTCCGCGTTCGAAAGGTAGCCAAGCTGTCTCATGATCGGACCAAAGCGCCGTTGGGCCGCCTCAACTTGATCCTCCGTCAAAACGTCCCGGTATCCTTCCGTTCTGCCCTGGTTGATGAACCGCAAGCCGACGGAAAACGCCTGAGTCGGATTCTCGGTGGCAAAGAGACCCGCCTGGCCCTCGGCGACTTCCGTTTCTTCCATTTCACGCAATCTCTCGAAAGACGACGACGCAAGGGCCGCTTCGATCCGTTCGCTTGACCGAGATATGTTGAGGAACCGGCACAGTTGGGCGACGCTTTCGACAGGCTGCGACGTCAAGTCTTCGTATCTCAACGTGAACCGCGGGAAAGGCAGATCCTTGCGATGCCATGATAGGACGTGCTCGGTCCACGTCCCGAAACCTTTGCTGGTCCAACGATCGGGGCCGCCCTTTTCGAGGAACTCTTTGATGATCGATTGGCGTCTGTCCCGTCGCTGCTCGTCGCTGTCCTCCGAGAGGTCCTTCGAGTTGCGAATGTCGAAATAATTTATGGCCGAGGCGATCATATCGAGCGGGTTTCGCACGATATAGATCGCTCCCATCGTGTCTTCCCTCAGTGGCATGCCGTCGAAATACTTCAGATGGCTCTTGATGAATACGTTCCGCTTTTTAATAAGGTCGGATGATTTGATGCCATGGTGGATATCCGGGACCAGTCGGCGAACATCATCCGAAGTTCTAACGTTCTCATAGACTAAATGAGAGATAATGAAGCGGAGCCAGGTATTGCCGGACCTAGGATAAGATGACAGCCATATTATTTTCGACATTCTTCGCCCAACACTTTCCAGCCAAAACCGTGTCCGAGAATCAACTTAGTCTGCCCCGATGGATGTCGGCAACCCTGGATCGATGACGGTCCCGGCCAAACCTCACACGAATTCGGGACTCTCGGTGTCGATTGGCGACGTCCGATTGTCATTGGGTCTCGGCGTCGACGTAGCCGAGCAATGTCAGGCACTCCTGAAAGCCGTGATGCCGTCGCAGCGATTCGCGAATCGCCGGCTCGAGCGACATGCCTGACATTACAACAATCTGCCGTTTTGCGAAACTTCGCGACGGGCCGAAGTTATCGCCGGTCAGCTTGTCGTAGCTTGGCCAGCGTTCGCGGTAACCCGGGTCGAATGGAATGCGCAGCGTCTCGCACAATCGCTGCAGATTTTGATTCGGGTTTTCCACCAGATCCTCGTATCGCTGAAAACCCCGGTCCGCCGCCGCCCGAGCAAAGGCTAGGTAGGCGTCCAGGAATCGTGTGGGCGTCAGATGCGGGCCCATTGCGGGCCGCGAGGCGCAACTGGCGTACTGATCGAGGGGGTGGCGAACGATGCAGGCCTGCCTGAGTTCGCACCGGTCCCGCAGCGCGTCCTCGGTCAGCAGCCGCAGGGGAGGGTCGCGCACGAAGGGCACGCCAAGAAAGTCGAGATGGCTCCAGTCGCGCAGCACCAAGTGCCGGCCCCGCGCCTCGGCTCGCTCGGCCAGGCGAACGACGATGTCGGCGAAGGCCTTGTCGGGCGCCTGCTGCGAGACCTCCCGGAACCAGGGAAGGTCGTCCTCGCCGAGGAGCTGGAACCAAGCCGCCGCCTGGCGCGCGATCTTGCGCTGAGGGTCGCGCGGGTGGACCTCGCTCAGCACCAGGATGTCGCGCATGCTGCCGAGGCAGCGGTTGACCAGCGTGCCGCCCGTCCGCGCCATCTGGTGGACCACGGCGACGGTCGCTCGCACGGCGGAGGTCATGACAGCGACCTCGCTCTGCTCGGCGCCGTGCGGGAGCGCACCGTCACGCCTTCGACGTATCGGTGAACTTGAAGGGCTCTCTATGGCGCTCGCAGAATTGGAACAGCTTTCGCGCCGTCGCCGAGTCGCGCTGCATGAGGTTGATCAGCACGGTCTTGGCCTGCTCGATGTTGAATTGGACGGAATCCTCGAATTTCGGGTCCTTCCAGTTCTTGTCGTCGCCGAGATGAAACGTCAGATGAGCCTTGCGCACGATCGCCATGTTGATCGCGTTCGCCACCACGTTGTAGAGCATGCCGCGCATCACGAAGCCGCGGCCGATGCAGGCCTCGTTGCGAAGGTGGCGATCGTATTGGCTAAGAGGGAACACGAAGCAATCGAAGCCGTCGTGGGTGGCTCCGTATTCGCTGTACATGCTGGCGAGACGCTTCGGGTCGGGGTCGATCGCCGGGATGGTTCGCCGAAAGATCGTCAAAGTCTCGTAGCCGCGGCCGACGAGGTCGGCCACGACGGAATAGAAGTACGGCATGAGGCCGATGTCGACGTTGGTGAACACCACGTAGGTGGTCTCCGGATCCTCGCCGTGGCGCTCGGCCAGAGCCCGCGCGTGGGCGCAGCCGCGATCCAGCACGTCGCACACCAGAGGCAGCGGCACCGGATGGGCGAAGCTCGCCACATCGCGCACGTCGCGGTCGAGGACGCCGGCCATCTCAAAGCCCTCGGGCACGCAGTCCCGGTCCACCGGCGCCACCACCGCCGCCGGATCGACCGGAATCTCCGGCTGGAACGCCCGGGCGCGGCGGATCGATTCGTAGGAAACCGCCTGGACGCGGTCATTCGAAGGTCCGTCGGGAGATCGAAAGGGATTGACGATATGCACGAAGCGGGTCGGCCGTGGCCTATCAGCCACCTCGGGCAAATCGTTCAAGGTCTCGGAGTCGCCTTGCCTAAAGACACCGTCCACGAGCCACGGCATGATCGGCGGGATCCTCCAGCGAGTGACGGGCGCGTTCGGCCCGACCGGCGGCCGGTCCAGTCTCGCTCGGCCCGAATGCGCCTAGTCTTAGAAAGCTCGGCGCGCGGGGTAAAGCCATTTCGCGGCCAAGGGACGAGACCGGACGGGCGCCTGCTTCACCTGCTTCCGGCCATCAGGTCATAGGGCCCCGCGGCTTGCCATGGCGCCACGTAGGGCTCCGACAGGCCATAGCCGAAACGCGCGAAGAGCGCCGCGGCCTCGCGGTCCGCCGACGCCAGGCGTCGCTCGGCCTCCGCCGCGGCGTCGCGTTTTTCTTGCCACAAGGCCAGGTAGCGGGCGTTGTGGTCCGCCACCGACTCCGCCGGTGCGATCGGCGATAAACCGGCGAAGCGGCAGAGTGCGCCCAGCCGGCGTGCAGGATCCGCCACGAAGTCCTCGTAGCGCAGCACCTTTGCGTGATCGATCCTCGCCAAGTCGTCGAGCAGGATCCGGTGGGCGGCCGTCCAGTGGGCGAGCAGTTCCGGCACGCTCGTCTTGGCCCATCTGAGTGTGGCCAAAGCGACGGGAATCGGGTGGCGGACGATGAAAACGAACCGGGCGCCCGGGAACAGCGCCTGGAGAAATCGCGACCATATGAGGTTCGGCGGCGATTTCTCCGTGAGCACTCTGCGACCGAGGTCGTGGTAGGCGCCCCATTCGCGCAACAGCCGCGCGCGATTGACCGGCGACACCAGATCCGAGGTCTCCGTCAGGTGCGCCTCCGCATGGAAGGCGAAGCGCCCGGGCCCGCCATAGACCCAAGCCGGGGGATAGACGCTTTGCAGAAGCTGCCCCTCGTCCTGAGGCACGCCGGTCTCGGCGAATCCGCTCACCTCCGGATGCGCGCGGAGCAGGCGGTGCAGGATCGATGTCCCGCTGCGATGAAGGCCGCCGAGAAAGAGAAAGCGCTCGCCTGAGACCTCGGGCGAGGTCTCGAGCGGAGCGCGCCTGACCACATGTCTCAGATGGGGTGGCACAGGCGGCCGATTTGGCTTCGGGGCGGCAGGGGGCATGGACTTTTCTTTAAACCCGCGCGAAGACGTCATCAGCGAGAGCTAAGCCGAAAATTTAAACGGTTCTCCATGAGCCTGACAAAAATCGAGGAGCTTTCTTGCAGTCGATGGATCCCGCTTCATTAGGCTTGTCAGGACGTGCTTGGCCTGAAGGCCGTTGAAGCGGTGATAGTCCGCGAACCTCGGGTCCCTCCAATTCTGATCGTTGCCCAAATGGAACGTCAGATGGGCCTTACGCACGATCGCCATCCTCCGGGCGTTGGCAACCAGATTGTAGAGCACATTGCGCATCACAAACCCCTGGCCGATGCAGGCATCGCTGCGGATGTGGCGATCGAGCTGACCCAAAGGGAAAACGAAACAATCGAATCCTTTATGGGTCTCGCCATAATCGGCATACATCTGGGCCAGAAGCGACAGGTCCGGATCAAATGGCGCAATGGTCCGACGGAAAATAGTCAAAGTATCGTAACCGCGGCCTATAAGGTCGGCCACGACGCCATAGAAGTGCGGCATGAGCGCAATGTCTACATTCGTGAACACAACATAAACATAATCCGGGTCGTCGCCGTGCTCCTTAGCCAATTTCCGGGCGTAGCCGCAACCGGCCTCCAAGATGTCGTAGACCAGGGGTAGCGGAACCGAATGAGCGAAGGCAGACACGTCGAGTACATTACGCTCTAGCACGCCCGCCAGCTCGAAGCCGCCCGGAACGCACTCTTGGTCGTCCGGCGCAACGACCGCGGCCAGGTGGATTGGGATTTCTGACTGAAAAGCCCGAGCCCGACGCATCGATTCGTAGGACACGGCCTGCACGCGGTCATTCGAGGAACCCTCGGGCGATGGAAAGGGATTGAGGAAATGGACGAAGCGGACCGGCCGCGGCCGAATCTCCACGTCAGGAAGATCGCATAGACTCTCGACATCTCCCTGTCTGAAGACGCCGTTTATCAACCAGGGCATGATCGATCCGATGGAGTTTTCATGGCGCTATGCCAAGACGATGCGGCCCATGGCTCGGTTTCCCCAAAGGTCGGCTCTGGCAGCTGCCGCTCAGACTCGAACAAAAGCTCAGCTTTCCTAGGCATCTCGAAATGGGCGGTCTCCTCCGCATGAGAGTGCGCCTCTCAGGTTGAACGACAGTTTGACCTCGCCGAAAATTTCGCCGCTCATCGATATCGATAGAGTAAATCGTAGCCGTAGCGGACGCACGCCTCGTTGATCTGGCGTTTGAGGTCGTCGGCGACCTGCCCCCAATCGTCGTCCGACAAATCCGGGCGCTCCGGCAGGATGCCACGGTAGAGCTTGTCGGCATTGAGGTTTTTCGGCGGCGGCGCGGGCAAGCTGCGCTCGGTCGCGACCAGCCGCCAATCCTTCAGCGACCGCAGCACGCACTCTTCCGCGTCCTCGACCCGGACGGTGAGATCGATCGCCTGCGCCTCGACCAGCTTGTTCCAGTAGAGATAGCTCATCATCGCCCGCTCCACCTCGCAGCCGGCGGCGTCGAGATCGACGCCGAAGGCGCTCAGGATATGCTTGCGGCGAAAGGCGTAGGACTTCTCGGCATGGCGATTTTCGCGAATGATGCTCGGGATCGCCTGACGCGGGTCGCGCACGAACTGTACGACATGGCCGAAGTGCTTGTTCTTTCGCGTTCTCGCCAAGGGATTCAAGGCCCAAGGATACTCGTCGTCCTCCACGGCGAACATCCAGGACGAGATGCCGTGCTTGCCCATCTTCTCGTGGCCGACATCGAGGCCGCAGGCCTTGAACAGCTCGCTCATGTAGCCGGAGCCGCACCTCGGATGGCCAATCGCCAGGATGGGGCGGTAGAGAATATGCTTCACGTGGCTGCGGACCGATTCGATCGTCGCTTCGATTTCGTCCCGCCGCTCCGGATGAAACTTCTGCAGGTAGGCGATGCGCTTCTCCTTGGGATGAATGAGCGAGGCGACGGCGCCGAAGCTCCAGGAGAGTTCGCTGGCGAGCGGCGGCTGCAGGGTGAAATTTCGAACCGTCGATCCCACGATCCGATGAATAAACTCGTCCGCCGTCGTCTCGACCCGGTCGAACGCCTCCAACAGCTTCCGGCACATCGCGCGATTGAGGGCGAAGCACGGATCCGACATCTTGATCCCGTTCTGCACGAGAGTGACCCGGCCTGCCAGTTTATGGTCCTCGCCCAGCATCCACCCCAGCCGAAGCAGCGTCGGCACGTCCTCCTCGAGGCCGATGCGCTCCATGAACCCCTCGCGCAACACGGCCTCGCTCACCTTGGCGGCATAGTCGGCGAAGACCACGTCGTCCTCCATGACGAGGACGGTATTGACGCCGGTCTCGAGGACGTGCCGCCACAGCCTCAGGAACGACACGCAGGTCGCCACCTGCTCCGGAATCAGCACGTTGTTGCAGTCGTCGCGGCCGCACGTGAGCTCGCCGCAGCGAAAGCACGGCGGATAGCGCGCCACCTTGTCTTCCGCGTAGAGCCGCTGGACCTCCGGGTCGTCCGGGCCGACCGCGTCGAAGAACTCGAAGCGCTCGATCCCGACGGCCGGCAGATGCTTTTGGATGTGCCGGCGCCGGTCCGCGCTCGCCGGCATGCTGAGGCAGAAGACGGCGTCGAAATAGTTCGCGAACTCTCGCATGCGACCGGCCCCTTGCGGCGCCCCAGACGGCCCTCGGCTCCGGCCGGCGCGGGGCCGGCCGCGCCCGCCATCCAGTGTTCCGGCCCCGCGACCCAGCCCGCGACCCAGCCCGCGACCCAGCTCAGCCGGCGGCGGCGATCTGCATGGCCTTCTGGACCATGACCTCGGCCTGCTTGATCGAGGCGATGTCGATCAGCCGGCCGTCGAGCTGGACCGCGCCGAGGCCCTCCTTCTTGGCCTTCTCCATGGCCTCCAGGATGCGCTTCGCCTTGGTCACCTCGGCTTCGGAGGGGCTGTTGACCTCGTTCGCCAGCTCGATCTGCGAGGGGTGGATCGCCCACTTGCCTTCGCAGCCCAGCACCGCCGCCCGGTTGGCCTGGGCGCGGAAGCCGTCGGGGTCCTTGAAGTCGCCGAACGGCCCGTCGATCGGGCGTAGGCCGTTGGCGCGGGCCGCCACCACCATGCGGGCGATGGCGTAGTGCCACATGTCGCCCCAGTGATACTCGCGCGCGTCGCTGCCCTCCTGCTTGTCGGTCAAGACGCCGTACATCGGGTTGGGCCCGCCGATCACCGTGGTGCGCGCCTTGGTCGAGGCGGCGTAGTCAGCGACGCCGAAGTGCAGGCTCTCGTTGCGCTTGCTGGCGGCGGCGATCTCGTCGACGTTGGCCATGCCGAGGGCGGTCTCGATGATGTGCTCGAAGCCGATGCGCTTGCTGCGCCCCTTGGCGTCCTCGCACTGGGTGACCAGCATGTCGACGGCGTAGACGTCGGCGGCGGTGCCGACCTTGGGGATCATGATCAGGTCGAGGCGGTCGCCAGTCTGCTCGATCACGTCGACCACGTCGCGGTACATGTAGTGGGTGTCGAGGCCGTTGATGCGCAGCGACAGCGTCTTGCTGCCCCAATCGATGTCGTTGATCGCCTCGATGACGTTCTTGCGCGCCTGCTCCTTCTCGTCGGGCGCGACCGCGTCCTCAAGGTCGAGGAACACCACGTCGGCGGCCGAGGCGGCGGCCTTCTCGAAGAGCTTCGGGTTGCTGCCCGGCACCGCCAGCTCGCTGCGGTTGAGGCGGGCGGGCGCCTGTTCGACTATGGTAAAGCTCATGTCTCGATCCCCCTTCGCTGGCTGCCGGCGCGGCGCGGGGACCGCGCCCCGAGCCCCCGACCGGCCGGGGCGGATTTACCCGGTTAATTGCCGCGAATTCCCGGCCGGTCAACCCCGGCGAGGCCGTCCGCCGCCGAGCGGGTGGTGGTCGCGGACCAGGGCCTTCAGGCGCTCGTCCAGGACGTGGGTGTAGATCTGGGTGGTCGAGATGTCGGCGTGGCCGAGCATCTTCTGGACCGAGCGCAGGTCGGCGCCGTGGTCGAGCAGATGGC
>JAWWCG010000004.1:0-22316 GCA_033720555.1 Kiloniellales bacterium
AATGACGAGCGAGTAGGTTGAGTCGCGATGGGCGAAGGCGGTGTCGTCGACGCCGACCTGGTGGCAGGCCCCATCGATGGGGAAGAAGAACGGGCCGGACTCCATCGTTGGCACCATGGCACCGTGCTCCAGATGGATTGCAAGGACCTCTTCGGATATCTCCCGGCCGACGGTGGCCTTCCAATAGTGTTGGAGGCCTCGCGGCAGCAAGTCGTCGAACAAGGTGTTGATCTCCGGAAACGGCATCCGCCAATGAGCCTGGCCAAGCACTTCGCCCAAGCCAGCGACCATCGCGGTGATCTCGTCATCCTTCTCCTCTGCTCCGCTCCAGCACGTCACGGTGGCCATAACCGGTTTATCGTGCCACTCCTCCGGCAGAAACGGCACCGGCAATCCGCGGGTCATGGCGAAGATAACCGTCAATTCCAGGGGCGCCTCGGCCATCAGTTTCTCGTAGTTACGGAGCACATCACCGTCGAGACGGTAAAAGGTCGGCCCACCGAGAACATGGCTCACGGGGTGCAGTTGGTACTCAAACGAGGTCACGACGCCGAAATTGCCGCCGCCGCCACGGATAGCCCAGAAGAGGTCCGTGTTGCGCTCGGCATCGCACGTCACGAAGTCGCCGTTCGCCGTGACGACATCTGCCGATATGAGGTTGTCGCAGGTGAGGCCGTAGGCTCGGCTCAAATATCCCATGCCGCCGCCAAGGGTCAGGCCCGCGATCCCGGTCGTCGACACAATGCCGGCCGGGGTCGCCAAGCCAAATGCGTGGGTTGCGTGGTTGAGGTCCCCTAGCGTACAGCCGCCCTCCGCCCGAACCGACCGACCGACCGGATCGACTTGAACGCCCTTCATTCGCGCAAGATCCAAGACGAGACCATCATCGCACGTTCCGAAACCGGGGACGCTATGGCCTCCGCCACGAACCGCTAGCAGGAGATCGTTGTCTCTCGCAAAGTTCACTGCCGCGATGACATCGGCAACGTCGGCCGCCTGGACGATCACCGCTGGGCGGCGGTCATGCATGGCGTTGTAGACCTGCCGCGCGTCATCGTAGCCGTCATCCTGCGGTCGGACTAATGCGCCCCGGATTGCGCCTGCGAGCTTCTCGACTTCACCGATGTCCAGACTTTGTTGTGACATTGCCCCCTCCCTATTGTTCGATTGCTGGAGAATACGAACCGTTCAACGCCATCGCAATGACTGGAACTGGCTAGATTCGGTCGTTTTGCGAGATCATCCTGACTGTCCGCTGTTGCCTGCAATCGCGGTCAATTCACCGCCTCTTCCTCGTCGGGCTCCGCCCGCCGGATCTCCTCGATGGCTTTCAGCCCCAACGGCCACCAAAACGCACAGTTTGTGACCGCCGTCACATCCTAAAAGCCCCGAGTATGATCCATTGCCTCGACCGAGTGAGGCTTGCCATGACAATGGATATGACCTCCTTAATCGCGCTCCTGGTTCTGTCGCTGGAGATGGCGATCGCCAGCGTGCTGGTGTGAGCCTATCGGCGGGCCATTGAGCACGGAAGACGAGCCTGACCGCCTGAGACCCCCTCTGTCTAAATTGGCGGTCGGAGCCGGCGGGACCGCGGCAGCAGCGTCCCGCCGGCCAAGTTCTGCAGCATCCGATAGGGAAAGCCCCGACGCACCTCGCGGCGCCGGCGGCCCTCCTTCGGGCGGGGTAGGGGGCATGGCTCCCGCCGGCCCTAGGTCACATTACCAGCGTCGGCGTCTGGCGCGACGCCTTGGGAACTCAGAGGCCTTGTGGGTATGGAATTTCAATCTCGATCTGCCCCCGCGACGGGCAGTGAGTGGTCAGGGTCGCCCGAGTGTTGAGAGCCTTCGGCTGGCCGGTTTTCTTCGCCAGGCGCTCGGGTAGTCTGAAGTCGACCAACCCCAAGCGTCGAGCGTCCGGGCCGAAAGCGGCCCGACATGCGGCATCATGCTGACTTCCTGCTGATTCGAGCAATCAAGGGGTCAGACTGCAGAGAGTCTAACCCCTTGATTTTCGTTGGCTCCGCGGGCAGGACTCGAACCTGCGACCCGGTGGTTAACAGCCACCTGCTCTACCAACTGAGCTACCGCGGATCAGGGCGCCACCGCCGCCGCTCGCGCGGGCCGGGCCGGTGAGGCCGCGGGTTATATCAGCTAGCTCGAAAGCCTGCAAATGCTTTGCCCGGCGGCCCTCCGGGGCAACTCCGGGGCACCTCCGGGGGCACCTGCTGGCGCGCCCGCTCGCGGGCTACTGCAGGGACTCCGAGCCCGGCGCGGTCGGCCGTTTCAGGAGCCCGGCCGCGGCCTCGTCCAGGTGCTCGGCGAGCGCCGCCTCGAGGCCGCCGCGGTCGGCGAGATCGGCCTCCAGCAGCGCCGAGGCCGCGGTGAGGACGGTCGCCAGGCCGAGCTGGCCCTCCTTGAGGCCGTGCTGGGTCTCCCAGGCCGCCAGGGCGGGGATCACCACGTCGTAGGCAAGATCGAAGGCGCGGCAGACCGCACAGTCGTCCTCGCCGCTGTGCTCCAACAGGTCCTCGATCTTGGCCATGGTTCTGCCCTCCGGCGGCTGGTCTGGTTTCCGGTAGCATCTGCGCCGTGGTCTTGTCCATGCCTGCGGCCGGCCCGCCGGAGGCGCGCTCGCGGAGCCGCACCGGCGGCGCCGGGGGCCGCGCGGGCGAGGCCGAGCCCGGCCTAACGGCCGTCGAACATGGCGTCGCCTTGCTCGTCGACGATGCGCTTGCCCTTCATCACGGCGCAGGCCTCGGCGTCCGACTTGTTGGCGTGCAGATCGGCGCGGATGAAGTGGTGCTCCTTGACGCCGTCGTCGAACGGCTTGGAGATCACCCCCGCCGTCAACCACTGCGAGCCCTGCTTGCGGCACGCCGGGGCAATGCTGTAGCCGTTGTAGGCGACCGTATCGCCGCGCGCCGGTGCGTCGTCTTCGCCGCCCTCGGAGCCCATCAGGCCGCGGAAGAATCCACCCAGTCTGGAACCCATCGCCAGGCTCTCCTTTCGGCTGATAGCGTCGCTCCGTCGCTGGAACGGAGGCTAGGGATTGTGCCCTAAGCGATCAGCGACCACCAGCGGTCATCTCCAGGACGGCGGCGCGGCGCGCGACCCGGCGGAAAATCCAGGCATATGAGAAGAGTCTGTGGTTATCTCATATCAATTTATGAGAGTTCGCTTATAAACATCAGTCATAAAGTCGTTTTCCGAGCGATATGGCGATCCGGGCGATCCTCCGGCCGCGGCGGTCCACCCCCGGCGATCCACCTATTCTTAACGCCTGGGGTGCTAGGACCGCTTGCCAGGAAACGGCGCGGCCCGCCGAGTTCGCGGGCCGGCCGTTCGAGACGAGGAGACAGACGATGCTGATCCTAGTGCTAGCCGTGACCGCCGTCGCCGTCGCCATCGCGGTGAGCTGACGCTTTTCCGAGCGGCGGCAAGCCGACAGCGCTCAGCCGGAGACCGCCGCGCCGCCGCGTGGATGGCGCCTCGCGTCAGGGGCGCGTCGCGCGAGCGGCGCATCGGCGACCGGCGGGCCACATGATACCCATCCCCCTTCGCCCCGCTTCGGCGGGGCGTTCTTTTTGTCGCCGTCGTGCCGGCGGTTGCTAGGGCGGACTTTAGGGCCGGAGCCCGCTGAACACGAAATCGCTCTCCGGCTTCGCGGCGTGGCAGTCGAAGCACGCGACCTGGCCGGCGGCGTCGAGAAGGCGCTCGCGGCTGTCGCCCTCGAAGCCTTCGAACCCCCAGCCACCGGTGGCGGCCCAACGGCGCGAGTCCTTGTGCATGACGCCGACCACCTTGCGCCCTCCCTCGACCAGGGCGTCGTCGTCGGTCGCCTGGGCCTCGAGCAAATCGAACACGATTACGGCGCCGTCGGGGAACCGGCCGCTCCGATAGCCGCGGACGGCTTCGGCGTTGGCGTAGAGGTGATGGATGCCGGCGAACGCGCCGGAGAGGGGATGCGCCTCTCCGATCACCATGGATTTGACGTGGCGCCAGTCCCGATAGCCCTCGGGATAGGGCACGGCATCGTCCGCCCGCGCGCTGCCGTCGAACAGCACGAGGGCGAGCAGGGCGAGGGGCAGGGCTGTCTTTCGCATCTTGGCCTCCGGTCCAGGGCTGTGATCTAGTGAGCGGTCGGCCCTGACCTAGGCCCAAGCGGCGGCGGCCGGAAGTCCCCACAAATCGGTGGGGTAGGAACCATTCGGTGTATCTTTCTGATGGCGAGCGGAAAAAAACCGAGCGGCCCGGACAGCAGCGTCGCCGGCATGTTGGAGAACGTGCTGGGCTGCAAGTGGTCGCTGACGATCCTCGATCTCGTGCGCAAGGGCGTGTGCCGCCCCGGCGCGATGCAGCGCGCCGTGCCGGGCTTGAGCGCCAAGGTGATGAACGAACGCCTGGCCAAGCTCTGCCGCTTCGGCGTCCTGGAGAAGGTCAGCTATCCCGAGATACCGCCGCGGGTCGAATACGGCCTGACCGCCTTCGGCCGGCGATTCGTCGCAATCCTCGATCAGATCGAAGACTTGGACCGGGAGCGCGGGGCCCGGGAACGTGGGGCCGGGGAGCGCGGGGCCCGGGAGCGTGGGGACCGGGAGCGTGGGGACCGGGAGCGCGCCTAGGCGCCGCGGCCGCGTTCGGTCTGAGCGGGCGCCCTTTCGCCGGTCCATCGACGGCTGGAGGCCCGGGCCGGAATCGAACCGACGTACAAGGCTTTGCAGGCCTCTGCATCACCACTCTGCCACCGGGCCGGTGGCCCGGCGCCCCCGGCGCCCGGGCCGCGAGGTATAGGCGGCCAGCCGAAACCGGTCAAGCGATGGCGGCGGCGCCAGCGGCTCGGCCGGGGCGCAAGCGCCGGCGTTGTCTTGGCGGGCTTCCGACACTATAAATCTCCGGCTGTCGGCTGCGCCGCCCGCGCGGCGAAGCCTCAGCGCGTACCTGCTGAACGCGTATCCGATGAACGCGTGTCTGCTATGGGTCGGGGGAGACGCCCGTGGATTTCGCTGCCGCTCGCACGAACATGGTGGATTGCCAGCTCCGCACCAACAAGGTGCGGGACGCGCGCCTGATCCAAGCCTTCGAGACGGTGCCGCGGGAGCGCTTCGTTCCCGAGACCCAGCGCTCGATCGCCTACGTGGACGAGGACCTCAGGATCGCCGCCGGGCGCTATCTGATCGAGCCCATGGTCTTGGCGCGCCTGCTGCAAGCCGCCGACGTCGCGCCCGACGACCTGGTCCTGGAAATCGGCGGCGGCTGCGGCTACGGCGCGGCGATTCTCGCCCAGTTGGGGGCCACCGTGGTGTCGCTCGAGAGCGATCAGGATCTCTCGGCGGCGGCGGCGGCGGCGCACACCGAACTCGGGATCGACAACGTGCTGACGGTGGTCGGCCCGCTCGACCGGGGCTACGACAAGCAGGCGCCGTACAACGTCATCGTCATCAACGGCGCCGTCGGCGAGATCCCGGAGGCGATCACCGACCAGCTCGCCGAGGGCGGCCGGTTGGTGACCGTCGTGCGCGGCGACTCCGGGCCGGGACAGGCGGTGCTGGTGGAACGCCACGGCGCCAACGTATCGCGGCGAACCCTGTTCGATGCCGCGACGCCGGTCTTGCCGGAGTTCGAGCGACCCCGCGGCTTCGTGTTCTGAAGACGCGCCCGAGCGCGGCTCGGCGTCGCCAGAGGCCGGAAATTCCACAGTTTTCCCGAGGCCGGCCGGCCGCGGGCGCGCCCCGCTCGAGGGCCGAGCGAGGGATCAACGAGCCGCTCGATCGGCCGCTCGATGAGCCGTAGGCGTTTACATTCGGGACCAAGATCACCAAGCTGTCGAAACCTTCGGAGTCCGCTTCGCGGCTCCGGGCCGGTACCTCATCGGGGACGCGAGCATTCGACACCATGAACCCAAAGCCAAGGCGGGCGCCCGGGCCACGCAGCCCCGCCGATGACGTGAGCCAACGGACTCGACACTCATGAGCGCACCCAGACGTGACGAAGAACCGACGATGGAAGAGATCCTGGCTTCCATCCGCAAGATCATCTCCGAAGACGACCCGGAGCCTGCCGAGCCGCCGCAGGCCGCCAAGGACGCGGGGGACGCCGGGGACGACGACGAGTCCGAGCCCATGGAGCTCACGCAGCTGGTCTCTGAGGACGGCAGCGTGGTCGACCTCCGCGCCGAGCCGCGGGGAAGGCCGGCGCCGTCCGGCGAGGAGGCGGCCGACGCCTCGGCCGAGACCATCGGCAACGAGCTGGTCAACGAACTGGTCAGCGAGCTGGACAAGCAGCTCGGCGAGGACTCCGGCGAGTCGGCGGCCGAAGACACCGGGGCGCAGGCCGAGGCGGTCGACGACGACGACTACGACGACGACGGCATCGACCTGGGGGCTCTCGACGCTGCCGCGATCGAGACGATCGAGGAGCCCGAGCCGCAAAGCGAGGCACGGCCGGAGCCCGAGCCCGAAGCGGCGGCGCGCGCCGAGACGGTGAGCGAATTCGCAGCGCCGGAGCCCGAGGCGCGCCACGAACTCGAGCAAGAACCCGAGGCTGCACCCGAGCCCGGGCCCGAAGCGACGCCACAGGCCGAGGCGGCGGCGGAGCCCGAGGCGGCGCCTAAAATGGCGCCCCAGCCCGAAACCACGCCCGAGACCGGCGCCGAACCCGAGGCCAGGGCCGAACCTGAGCCCCTGCCGGAACCCGAGCCTGCGCCGCAACCCGAAGCGGCGTCCGAACCCGCCGCGGCGCGCGAGGCGGAACCGGCGCCGGGACTCGCCGCCGGCGAGGCCGCGCCCCCGTCTCCGACCCCGTCTCCGGCCCTGTCTCCGGCCCCGGAACCCCGACCGGAAAGCTTGATCTCGCCCGAGGTGGCGGCCGCCGCCTCGGCGGCCATCGCGCGGCTGCGGGACAGCCTGGCGGCGGGCGCGCCGGTCGGCTTCGGCGGCAAGACCATGGAGGTCCTGGTGAGCGAGGCCATCGCGCCCCACCTCGCGGTCTGGCTGGACGAGAACCTGCCGGCGCTGGTCGAGCGCGTCGTGCGCGAGGAGATCGAGAAGATCGCGCAGCGGTCCGAGGATCGCTGACCGGCCGCGGTGTGCGCGCCCGAGCGCAGACAACGGCCCACTGGACCGGCATGGGATCGGCCACGGGGTAGGCCACGGGGTAGGCCACGGGGCGGTTGCGAAAGCGCGGCCGGCCGGGTACATCCTCGATCAGCCCGAAATATGACATCGTAAGGACGCGCCAGCGATGCTGGACAAGACGTTTCGGCCGGCCGAGGTCGAGGCCAAGCACTACCGCCGATGGGAGGAGGCCGGCGCCTTCGCGGCGCACGTCGAGTCCAACGCGGCGCCCTACTGCATCATGATGCCGCCGCCCAACGTGACCGGCAGCCTGCACATGGGCCACGCGCTGGACCAGACCATCCAGGACATCCTGATCCGTCAGCAGCGCATGGCCGGCCGCGACTGCCTGTGGCAGCCGGGCACCGACCACGCCGGCATCGCCACCCAGATGGTGGTCGAGCGCCAGCTCGCCGAGGAGGGCCTGACGCGCCGGGATCTCGGCCGCGAGAAGTTCATCGAGCGGGTCTGGCAATGGAAGGCCCAGTCCGGCGGCACCATCGCCCGCCAGCTCCGCCGGCTCGGCGTCTCGCCGGACTGGCCGCGCGAGCGCTTCACCATGGACGAGGGGCTATCCGTGGCGGTGCGCAAGGTCTTCGTCGATCTCTACAAGCAGGGCCTGATCTATCGCGACAAGCGCCTGGTCAACTGGGACGCGAAGCTGCACACGGCGATCTCCGACCTCGAGGTGGAGCAGAAGGAGATCAAGGGCCATCTCTGGCACTTCCGCTATCCGATCGAAGGATCGCAGGACGACTACGTGGTGGTCGCCACGACCCGGCCGGAGACCATGCTCGGCGACACCGGCGTCGCCGTGCACCCCGACGACGAGCGCTACCGCCATCTGGTCGGCAAGCACGCCGTCTTGCCCCTGGTCGGGCGCCGGATCGAGATCGTGGCCGACGACTACGCCGATCCCGAGACCGGCAGCGGCGCGGTCAAGATCACCCCGGCCCACGACTTCAACGACTTCGAGGTCGGCCGCCGCCACGGCCTCGAGCTGGTCAACATCTTCGACCGCGACGCCCGCACCAACGACGAGGTGCCCGAAGCCTACCGCGGCCTCGACCGCTATGCGGCGCGCGACAAGGTGGTCGCCGACATGGACGCCCTCGGCCTGCTCGAGAAGGTCGAGGCGCACGTCCACACGGTGCCCCACGGCGACCGCTCCGGCGTCGCCATCGAGCCGTGGCTGACTGACCAGTGGTACGCCGACGCCGCGACCCTGGCCAAGCCGGCGATCGAGGCCGTCGAGCAGGGCCGCACCCGCTTCGTGCCGGCCAATTGGGCCAACACCTATTTCGAGTGGATGCGCAACATCCAGCCCTGGTGCATCTCGCGCCAGCTCTGGTGGGGCCACCAGATCCCGGCCTGGTACGGCCCCGACGGCACGGTTTTCGTCGAGATCGACGAGCCGGGCGCGGCGGCGGCGGCCGAGGCGCACTACGGCAAGGCCGTCGATCTTACGCGCGACCCCGACGTGCTCGACACCTGGTTCTCCTCGGCGCTGTGGCCGTTCTCGACGCTCGGCTGGCCGGAGGAGACGCCGGAGCTCCAGCGCTACTACCCCGGCGACGTGCTGGTCACCGGCTTCGACATCATCTTCTTCTGGGTCGCCCGCATGATGATGATGGGCCTCCACTTCATGGGCGAGGTGCCGTTCCACACCGTCTACATCCACGGCCTGGTGCGCGACGAGCACGGCCAGAAGATGTCGAAGTCGCTCGGCAACAGCATCGATCCCCTGGAGATCATCGACCGCTTCGGCTGCGATGCGCTGCGCTTCACCTGGGCGGCGCTGGCCGCGCCGGGCCAGAACGTCAAGATCTCGGAGAACCGGGTCGAGGGCTACCGCAACTTCGCCACCAAGCTGTGGAACGCGGCGCGCTTCTGCCTGATGAACGGCGCGGCCCCGGACCCCGCGTTCGACCCGGCCGCCGCCCGCCAGGCGATCAACCGATGGATCGTCGGCAAGCTGGCGGAGACCGGGCGCGGCGTCGACGAGGCGCTCGCCGCCTACCGCTTCAACGACGCGGCGAGCTTGCTCTACCAGTTCACCTGGCACGAGTTCTGCGACTGGTACCTGGAGTTCGCCAAGCCGGTGCTGCAGGGCGAGGACGAGGCGGCGGCCGGCGAGACCCGCGCCGCCATGGCCTGGGTGCTGGGCCGGCTGTTGCGGCTGCTCCATCCCTTCATGCCGTTCATCACCGAGGAGCTGTGGGATCACCTGAACGGCGAGGACTCGGAGCTGTTAATCACCGCGCGCTGGCCCGCGTTCGACGACGCGCTGATCGACGCGGACTGCGAGGCCGAGATCGACTGGGTGGTGCGCCTGATCGGCGAGGTGCGCGCCGTGCGCGCCGAGATGAACGTGCCGCCCAAGTCGAAGATCGACCTCCTGCTGAAGGACGCCGGCGAGGCGGCGCTGGCGCGCGTCGCCGCCCACGGCGACCTGATCCGCCGCCTGGCGCGCTTGGAGCGGATCGAGCCGCTCGACGGCGAGGTGCCCGAGGGCTCGGCCCAGATCGTGCTCGACCAGGCGACCGCCGTGCTGCCCCTGGGCGCGGTCATCGATCTCGATCAGGAGCGCGCCCGCCTCAGCCGCGAGAAGCAGCGCCAGGAGGCCGAGATCGCCAAGCTCGACAAGAAGCTCGCCAACCGGCAGTTCCTCGCCAAGGCGCCGCCCGAGGTGGTGAGCGAGCAGCGCGAGCGGCGCGAGGAGGCGGCGGCGGCCCGCGCCAAGATCGCCGCCGCCCTCGAGCAGATCTCCGGCGGGGCCGGCTCCGCGGCGCGGTAAGTCCGGCTAAGGCCGGTCCGCCTCGAACAGCTCGACCACGATGTCTCGGGCGAGCGCCCGCCAGCCCGCGGCCAATTCCGACTGCAGCGCCCTGGCGCCGTCGTCGGCCAGGTCGGCGGTCGGCAGGGGCTCGCTGGCGTAGCTCCAGTCGCCGCCGGCGATCCTCTGACCCGTCTCGCGGTCCGTCAGCTCGCCCTTCACCGCCAAGCGGATCCGCGAGGTCGGCCGCGCGCTCGTGGTCGTGGTCAGTTGGACGCGCGTGATGGTGAGCGTCAGGCGACGGTCGGCTCCCGGCTCCGTCGCCGCGCCACTGCCGGCCCCCCCGGAGACCAGGGTCTCCCGTGTCAGCCGTCGCGCCTCCGCGCGCACCGATTCGGCCAGGTCGTCGCGCGGCGTCGCGCCCTCGAACGCGGCGACGAGGGGGCGCATGTCGATCTCTCGGCCGTCGTCCGCCAGGAGGTTGATCACGCCCTGCGCGCCGCCGAGCAGTGCGCCGGCGCCGAAGCCCAGGACATAGCCGACGGGATAGAGGGCAAGTCCGCCGAGCACGCAGCCGACTTCGACGCCCGCGCCCTGGGTGACGACCGCTAGGGCTACGCCGCCGGCGACGCAGCCGACGACGGCGGTGCCGGCGCCCGCCGGCTCGGCCAGGCCCTCGGCGTTGCGCGCCACCGTTTCGGCGAAGTCATCGCTCGGCGGCTCGACCAGCAAGTCCCAGTCGTCCACCACGTGCAGGTCGATCCGCCCGGTGCGGCGCTTGAGCGCGTCGTCGCCGGCGCAGCCCGCCGCCAGCAGGGGCAGCAGGATCACGAGACAGAGCGGCCGCAACGACCCCACCCGCCGAAAAAGCGCATCGCCCATGCCTGAAGTGATATCTGAGAGCCCGGGCAAAGCATCGGCGAACGCGCCGCCCGTCGCCTGTTTCGGCCGCGCGGCAGGAGGCGTGGCCCGGCAATGCCTTAAGCCCTTTCATCCGCGGGGCCGCTCCCGCTATTCTGCCGAAAACCGAGACACGCGCTTATGAGGGAGCGGAGACCATGCCGGCCGATACCACCGCCAAAAGGGACAAGAAGAACCTGCCGAGCCGTCACACCACGGTCGGCCCGGCGCGCGCGCCGCACCGCGCGTTCCTCTACGCCATGGGGGTGACGGAGGAGGAGGTCTATCAGCCGCTGGTCGGCGTGGCGACGACGTGGAACGAGGCGGCGCCGTGCAACATCACGCTGTCGCGCCAGGCGCAGATGGTGAAGCAGGGGGTGCGCGCGGCCGGCGGCACGCCGCGCGAGTTCACCACCATCACCGTGACCGACGGCATCGCCATGGGCCATTCCGGCATGAAGTCGTCCCTGGTCTCGCGCGAGATCATCGCCGATTCCGTCGAGCTCACCATGCGCGGCCACTGCTACGACGCCATCGTCGGCCTGGCCGGCTGCGACAAGTCGCTGCCCGGCCTGATGATGGCCATGGTGCGGCTCAACGTGCCGGCGGTCTTCATGTACGGCGGCTCGATCCTGCCCGGCCGCTTCCAGAACCGGGACGTGACCATCGTCGACGTGTTCGAGGGCGTCGGCCGGCACGCCGGCGGCAGCATGAGCGACGAGGAGCTGCACACCCTGGAGCAGGCGGCCTGTCCGTCGGGCGGCTCCTGCGGCGGCCAGTTCACCGCCAACACCATGGCCTGCGTGTCCGAGGCGATCGGCCTGGCGCTGCCGGGCTCGGCCGGCGCGCCGGCGCCCTACGAATCCCGCGACCAATACGCCGAGAAGTCGGGCGAGGCGGTGATGAAGCTGCTGGAAAGCGGCGTGCGGCCGCGCGACATCGTCACCCGCGAGGCGCTGGAGAACGCCGCCGTCGTGGTGGCGGCGACCGGCGGCTCGACCAATGCCGGCCTGCATCTTCCGGCGATCGCCAACGAGGCGGGCATCGACTTCGACCTGCAGGCGGTGGCCGACGTGTTCAAGCGCACGCCGCTGATCGCCGACCTCAAGCCGAACGGCCGCTACGTCGCCAAGGACCTCTACGAGGTCGGCGGCGTCCAGGTGGTGATCAAGGAGCTCCTCGACGCCGGCCTCTTGCACGGCGACTGCCTCACCGTCAACGGCAAGACCCTGGCCGAGAACCTAGCGGGCGTGCGGTTCCCCGAGGGCCAGGACGTGGTGCGCCGGGTCGCCGAGCCGATCTCGCCGACCGGCGGCGTGGTCGGCCTCAGGGGCTCGCTGGCGCCCGAGGGCGCAATCGTCAAGGTCGCCCACATGACCGGGGACCAGCTCAAGTTCCGCGGCCCGGCGCGCTGCTTCGACCGCGAGGAGGACGCTTTTGAGGCGGTGATCAACGACCGCATCGCGCCCGGCGACTGCATCGTGATCCGCTACGAGGGGCCGCGCGGCGGGCCGGGCATGCGCGAGATGCTCTCGACCACGGCGGCGATCACCGGCCGCGGGCTGACCGGCGTCGCGCTGATCACCGACGGCCGCTTCTCCGGCGGCACCCGCGGGCTCTGCGTCGGCCACATCGGCCCCGAGGCCGCGGTCGGCGGGCCGATCGGGCTGCTGCGGGACGGCGACATGGTGATCATCGACGCGGCGGAAGGGCGGCTCGAGGTCGAGCTCGACGAGGCCGAGCTGGCGGCGCGCCGCAAGTCCTGGCAGCCGCCCGAGAACGACTTCGGCGCCGGTGCCCTCTGGCGCTACGCCCAGACCGTGGGTCCGGCCTCGAAGGGCGCCGTGACCCACCCGGGCGCGCGCGAAGAGCGGCACGTCTACGCCGATATCTAGAGCCAGGCGCGGTCCCGCCGCGGCGCGCGCGGCGCGCGAGTCGGGCGCGCAGGCCACAGGTCAGGCCATAGGTCAGCAGGCCACGGGGCATGCCGGAGCGCATGCCGGAGAGCAGGCCAGGGGCTATCGCTTCGGCCTCTTGTGCCTGTTCTCCGCCACCTTCTTCACCAGCCTGGCGGGGGTGATCCTGCGCCACGTCGAGGCGGCCGACGGCTGGCAGGTCCTGTTCTACCGCTCGATCGCCTTCGTCGCGGTGCTGCTGGCGTTCCTGGCCTGGCGGCACGGCGCCGGCACCGTGCGGGCGTTCCGCGCGGTCGGGCGGCCGGGCCTGGTGGTGGCGCTGGCGCTCAGCCCCGCCTTCATCCTGTTCATCCTGGCGCTCTTGGAGACCACCGTCGCCAACGTGGTCTTCATCCTCAGCCTGTCGCCGTTCTTCGCCGCGTTGTTCGCGTGGCTGGGGCTCGGCGAGCCGGTCGGCCGTTCGACCCTGGCGGCCATGGTCGTGTCGCTGATCGGCGTCGGCTTCATGGTCGGCGACGGCCTGGTCGCCGGCACCCTGCTCGGCAACGCCTTCGCGCTCGGCGCCTGCCTCAGCTACTCGCTGGCGCTGGTCGCCATGCGCAAGGGCCGCGCCGTCGACATGCTGCCGGCGGTCTGCCTGGCCGGCGTCGTGGCGATCGCCGTCTCGGGCGCGCTGGCCGTCGCCGTCTCGCCGGGGGCGCTCGCCGTGCGCGCGCACGACCTCGCCCTGGCGGCGGTGCTTGGGGTGGTGCAATTGGCGTTTCAGTATATCTTGGTGACCACCGGCACCCGCTACGTCCCGGTGGCGGAGGTGGCGCTGATCGGGCGACTGGTGCTGGTGCTGGCGCCCTTGTGGGTGTGGCTGGCGGTCGACGAAGTGCCGGGCGCGCTGACGCTGATCGGCGGCGCGATCATCCTGGCCGCGGTCATGGGCCATGGCCTGCTGGCGCTGCGCCAGGCGCGCGCCGGCGGCGCGAGAAGCCAGGCGCGCGCCGGCGGCGCGAGAAGAAGGATCTGAGCGAGGCGGCACCATGGCGCGGATCGCGATCGGCGGCTTTCAGCACGAGACCAACACCTTCGCGCCGTCCAAGGCGAGCTTCGAGGACTTCACCCGCGGCGGCGCCTGGCCGGGGCTGTGCCGCGGGCCGGCGCTGTTCGAGGCGGTGGCCGGGATCAACCTGCCGGTCGCCGGCTTCATCGAGCGCGCGCGCGAGGGCGGTCACGAGCTGCTGCCGTTGAGCTGGGCCCAGGCGACCCCCTCGGCCGAGGTGCGCGAGGACGCCTACGAGCGCATCGCCGGCCAGATCCTCGAGGACCTCGCCGGCCTGCGCCATCTCGACGCGGTCTATCTCGACCTGCACGGCGCCATGGTCGCCGAGCACCTGGAGGACGGCGAGGGCGAGCTGCTCGCCCGGGTGCGCCGGCTGATCGGCCCGGACCTGCCGCTGGTGGCGAGCCTCGATCTGCACGCCAACATCACGCCGGCCATGGTCGAGCTGAGCGACGCCCTGGTGGTGTTCCGCACCTATCCCCACATCGACATGGCGGCGACCGGCGCGCGTTCGGCCGAGCTGATCGAGCGGATTCTCGCCGCCGGCCGCGCGCCCTGCAAGGCCTACCGCCAGCTCCCGTTCCTGATCCCCACCACCGCCGGCTGCACCACCCAGGAGCCCGCCCAGGGCCTGTTCGCCCGGCTCGCGGAGCTCGACCGCCCGCCGCTGATCTCGCTGTCCTTCGCCTGCGGCTTCGGGCCGGCGGACATCTATCACTGCGGGCCGTCGGTGGTGGCCTACGGCGAGGACGCCTTGACGAGCGAGGCGGCCGCCGAGGCGCTCGCCGCCGAGGCGCTCGCCCGCGAGGCTGCCTTCGCCGCCAGGTTCTGGACGCCGGCGGAGGCGGTGTCGCACGCCATCGCGGCGGCGCGCACGGCGGCCGGCCCGATCATCCTTGCCGACACCCAGGACAATCCCGGCGGCGGCGCCAACTCCGATACCGTCGGCCTGCTGGCCGAGCTGGTCCGCCAAGGCGCCGAGCGGGCGGCGGTCGGCCTGATCTACGACCCGGCGGCGGCCCTGGCCGCCCACGAGGCGGGCGAGGGCGCCAGCCTGCGCATCGGCCTCGGCGCCAAGTCGGGGCTGGCGGGCCACCGGCCGTTCGAGGCCGACTACACGGTGGAGCGCCTCGGCGACGGCGCGTTCACCGCCACCGGCCCGTTCTACGAGGGCGCCCACATGCGCCTCGGCCCGATGGCGCTGCTGGCGGTCGGCGGCGTGCGGGCGGTGGTCGCCTCGCGCAAGAACCAGGCGGCCGATCAAGAGATGTTCCGCCACCTCGGCGTCGAGCCGGCCGAGGAGAAGATCCTGGCGCTGAAGTCCTCGGTCCACTTCCGCGCCCATTTCGAGCCGATCGCGGCGGAGATCCTGGTGGTCGCCGCGCCCGGCCCCAATCCCGCCGACCTGAGCGACCTGACCTACCGGCGACTGCGGCCCGGCGTGCGCCGCGGAACCTCGCCCTGACGCCGCGCCTTATGCCGCTTATCCACAATTTCTTCGGGGCTTCGGCTTTCTCACCCCTAGATATTGTGGTGTAATCGCGGGAACGAATCGGCGTGGCGACCGGTGGGGGCCGGTAGATCAAGGCGACGCCGGGCAGGCAGGCGAGAACGGGACGCTCCACGGGCGGCTGCGGCCGGCCCGATCGAAAGAGGGAGCGTACGGTGGAGGATCAGACACATCACGCCCGGGTGGTGGCGCTGTCGATGGCGCATGGGGCGGCGCTGGCCAAGCTCTTGCGGGCGCACGGCAAGCACGACCACGCCGACAACATCGACGCCGCCCTGAAGGAGTTCGCCGACATCGTCTCCAGCCAGGTCGGCACGCGGGCCCTGGAACAGGCGCTGTGCTGGGCCGCGCGGCAGGCGCTGGAGGAGGGCGGTCTCGAGCCCCGCGCCGAGCCGGCTTAAGCCGCCGTTCCGTCCGCCGGCTTTCCGCCCGTCTCCGGCCCGCCCGTCTGCAACACGTCTGGCGCCGCCGCCCGCCTCACCCCCACGGCCCCCTATCGGATCCCCTATCGGATCTCCTGTCTGATCCCTTATCGGCATCCGAGTCCGGATCCCTGTCGGCATCCGTGTTCGAACCGGTGCGCGGATCGGGCGGCCGGCCCGCCGGTCGGGCCCGGTTGCGCCGGCCCTCGCCGGGGCGCAGGCGGATGCCCTGGGGCAACCGGCCGCCGGCGAACAGCGGCACCGTCTTGTGGCGGAACGGGATCACCAGCGCCGCCCCGGCGACGAAGCCGCCGATGTGCTCCCACCAGGCGACGCCGCCGCCCACCGGCCCGCCGGCGGCGGCCGAGCCGACCTGGAACAGGATCCAGACGACCAGCAGCACGTAGGCCGGCAGGTAGAGCGGGAAGATGATGATCGGCACCAGCACCCGCGATTTGGGAAACAGGATCAGGTAGGCGCCGAGCACGCCGGAGATGGCGCCGCTGGCGCCGAGCGTCGGCACCGTCGAAAGGGGATCCGCCGCGATATGGGCGAGGCCCGCGATCAAGCCGCACAGCAGATAGAAGACGAGAAACCGCCCGTGGCCCATGGCGTCTTCCACGTTGTCGCCGAACACCCAGAGATAGAGCATGTTGGCGATCAGGTGCATCCAGCCGCCGTGGAGAAACTGCGCCGTTACCAGGGTCAGGACCGGCGGCACGATCACCAGGTCCGGCTCCAGCTCGCGCGCGCCGACCACCGAGGCCGGGATCATCCCCAGGCCGTAGATCAGGCGCGCGACCTCGTCCGGCGACATCGAGACCTCGACGAGAAAGATCAGGGTGCTGGCGGCGATCAGGCCCCAGGTGACCCAGGGATGCTCGATCAGGATGCGGGGGTGGTCGTCGTGCAGCGGCAGGAAGGGCATGGGCTCGCTCGCGGGGGCGCGGGGCCCGCCCGGCTCAGTCCCGCAGCTCGAGACAGACCGGCGCGTGGTCCGAGGGCTTGGGCTGCTTGCGCGGCTCTCGGTCGATCTCGCAGGACTCGAGCCGGTCCGCCGCCTGAGGCGACAAGAGAAAGTGGTCGATCCTGAGCCCGTCGTCGTGCTCGAAGGCGCGGCCGTAGTCCCAATAGGTATAGACGTGGGGCTCGGCGTGGAGCGCGCGGAAGGCCTCGGTCAGGCCGAGGTTGAGCAGGCTGCGGAAGGCGCGCCGGGTCTCCGGGCGGCACAGCGCGTCGTCCTTGAACGCCTTGGGGTCGTAGACGTCCTCGTCGGCCGGCGCGACGTTGTAGTCGCCGCCGAGGACCAGCGCCTCCTCGAGCGCCAGACGCTCGCCGACGTGGGCTTCCAGGCGGGCCATCCAGGCGAGCTTGTAGGGGTACTTGTCGCTGTCCACCGGGTTGCCGTTGGGCATGTAGATCGAGGCGACCCGCACGCCGTCGACGCTCGCTTCGAGATAGCGCGCCTGGCTGTCCTTCTTGTCGCCGGGCAGGCCTTCGACCAGATCCTCCATCGGCCGCTTGGAGAGGATCGCGACGCCGTTGTAGCTCTTCTGCCCGAGCACCGCGCAGTTGTAGCCCAGGTCCTCGATCTCCAGGCGCGGGAAGGCCTCGCCAAGGCATTTCAGCTCCTGCAGCAAGGCGACGTCCGGCTTGGCGGATTTGAGAAAGGCGAGCAGGTGCGGCAGCCGCGCCTTCACCGAGTTCACGTTCCAGGTGGCGATCTTCATGGCACCGCTAGCCTAACGGAAACCGGCGGGCCGGCGAAACAGAAGCGACGGGCCTCAGATCGAAAACGACGAGCCGCAGCCGCAGGACGAAGTGGCCTGGGGATTCCTGATCTGGAAGGAGGCGCCGATCAGCTCCTCGACGTAGTCGATCTCGGACCCGGCCAGGAGGTCGAGGGAGACCTCGTCCACCACCATGGTGACGCCGTCGCGCTCGAAGGTATGGTCGTCGGCGTTGACGGTGTCGTCGAAGCTGAAGCCGTACTGGAAGCCGGAGCAGCCGCCGCCGGACACCGCGACCCGCAGCATCAGCCCGGCGCCGTCTTCCTGGGCGATCAGGGCGGCCACGCGCTTGGCCGCGTTGGCGGTCATGCTGAGGCTCGGGGTGGCAAGGGTCTCGCTCATCGGGTGCCGCGTCCTCCTCTTAACCGGCGGTAGTCCAGCAGTACTATAGCATAGCTCGCTGCATGCCGGCTGTTTCTATGTAAGGGCTCGCCGGCCGCCTGCAAAGCCCCCCGCCGGGACCGCGCGGGACCGGCCCCGCGAGGTTGCGCGGATGCCGGGCGCGGCCTAGGGTCGCGCCATGAGCGCCCCGCGAGTCCTCGCGCCCTACGCCAGCCACCCGGAGAAGAGCCGCGGCCGGCTCTATCCCCAGTCGGACAGCGCGACGCGCACCGCCTTCCAGCGCGACCGCGACCGCATCATCCACTCCACCGCCTTCCGGCGACTGCAGTACAAGACCCAGGTGTTCGTCTACCACGAGGGCGACCACTACCGCACCCGGCTGACCCATAGCATCGAGGTGGCCCAGATCGCCCGCTCGGTCGCCCGGGCGCTCGACCTCAACGAGGACCTGGCCGAGGCCATCGCCCTGGCCCACGATCTCGGCCACACGCCCTTCGGGCACGGCGGCGAGGGCGCCCTGGACGCCGCCATGGCCGACTTCGGCGGCTTCGATCACAACGAGCAAACCTTCCGGATCCTCACCGTCCTGGAGCGCCGCTACGCTGCCTTCGACGGGCTCAACCTGACCTGGGAAAGCCTCGAGGGGACGGTCAAGCACAACGGGCCCTTGATCGCGGACCCGCGGGCCGCCGGCGGCGCGGTCTCGGAGGTCCCCGAATCGATCGCCGCCTTCACCAAGGCCTGGGACCTGGAGCTGGCGAGCTACGCCGGGCCCGAGGCCCAGGTGGCGGCGCTCGCCGACGACATCGCCTACAACAACCACGACATCGACGACGGCCTGCGCGCCGGGCTGTTCGAGGTCGGCGACCTGGCCGAGCTGCCGCTGGTCGGCGCCATCTTCGCCGAGGTGCGCCGCAGCTATCCCAACACCGAGGAGGCGCGCCAGATCAACGAGGCCGTGCGACGGCTGATCGACCACATGGTGAACGACCTCGTGAGCGAGACGCGCGGCCGCCTGGCGCAAGCCAAGCCCTGCTCGGCCGAGGAGGTGCGCGGCCTCGGCGCCCCCGTGGTTGCCTTTTCCGAGGAGATGCGCAAGAACGACCGCGCGCTCAGGGACTTCCTGTTCGCGCGCATGTACCGCCACGACAAGGTCAACCGCAAGACGGAGCAGGTGCAGGAGGTCGTGCGGGCGCTGTTCGCCCACTACCTGGCCGATCCGCGGGCGCTGCCGGTGGACTGGCAGGCTGGGGCGGGGCCGGCGGGCAGCCGGCAGACGGCGCGTGTGGCGGCCGATTACATCGCCGGCATGACCGACCGCTTCGCCCTGGGCGAGCACCGCAAACTCCAGCCCGGCGAATCAAAACGATTGTACGAATAGATGAATTTCTTCAATCAGTTCAGAGATGTCGTTCTCGTTAAACTCGAAGAATTGGCCGCGGCGGGCCGCCTGCCGGCCGACCTCGATGTCGGCCGGGTCGCGGTGGAGCCGCCGCGCGACCCCAGTCACGGCGACCTCGCCACCAACGCGGCCATGGTGCTGGCTAAGGCGGCCGGCGTGGCGCCGCGGGCGATCGCCGAGCCCTTGGCCGCGGCGCTCGGCGCGGTCGAGCACGTCGAATCGGTCGAGGTGGCGGGGCCGGGCTTCATCAATTTGCGGCTCGGACCGGCGTTCTGGCGCGAGCGGCTGCAGGAGATCCTGCGGGCCGGGCCGGGCTACGGCGAGTCCGCCCTCGGCGGGGGACGCAAGGTCAACGTCGAATACGTCTCGACCAACCCGACCGGGCCGCTCACGGTCGGCCACGCCCGCGGCGCCGTGGTCGGCGACGCGCTCGCCGCGCTGCTGGCGAAGGCGGGCTTCGACGTCACCCGCGAGTACTACATCAACGACGCCGGCGGCCAGGTCGACACCTTGGCGCGCTCGGCCTATTTGCGCTACTGCGAGGCGCTCGGCCGCGATATCGGCGAAATCCCCGAGGGCCTCTACCCCGGCGACTATCTGAAGGAGGTCGGCGCGGCCTTGGTCGAGCGCTATGGCGAGCGCCTGCTCGACCAGCCCGAAGCGGCGTGGCTGGCCGACGTGCGCGCCTTCGCGATCGACGCCATGATGACCAGGATCCGCGAGGACCTCGCCCTGCTGGGCGTCGAGCAGGAGGTCTTCTCCTCCGAGCGCGCGCTGGTCGAGGCGGGCGGCGTCGACGCGGTGCTGACCACCCTCCAGGACCAGGGCCTGATCTACACCGGCGTGCTGGAGCCGCCCAAGGGCAAGCGCCCGGACGACTGGGAGCCGCGCCCGCAGACGCTGTTCCGCGCCACCGCCTTCGGCGACGACGTCGACCGGCCGCTCAGGAAGTCGGACGGCACCTGGACCTACTTCGCCGGCGACATGGCCTATCACCTGGACAAGTTCCGGCGCGGCGCCGAGGTGATGATCGATGTCTGGGGCGCCGACCACGGCGGCCACGTCAAGCGTATGAAGGCGGCGGTCGCCGCGCTCACCGAGGGCCGCGGCCGGCTCGAGGTGCTGCTGTGTCAACTGGTCACCCTGTCGCGCGGCGGCGAGCCGGTGCGCATGTCGAAGCGCGCCGGCACCTTCGTCACCCTGCGCGAGGTGGTGGACGAGATCGGCAAGGACGTCGTGCGCTTCATCATGCTGACGCGCAAGACCGACGCGCCCCTCGACTTCGACCTCGAGAAGGTGCTCGAGCAGAGCCGCGACAACCCGGTGTTCTACGTCCACTACGCCCACGCGCGGGCGCGCTCGGTGCTGCGCCACGCCGCGGAGGCCCTGCCGGAGATCGACCAGGACCCGCGGGCGCTGGCCGGCGGCCCCTTGCATTTGTTGACCGACTCGGACGAGCTCGGGTTGATTAAATCCTTGGCCGGTTGGCCGCGGTTGGTGGAGAGCGCCGCCGAAGCTTACGAACCGCACCGCATCGCCTTCTATCTCTACGACCTGGCCTCGGCGTTCCATGCGCTGTGGAACCGGGGCAACGACGATGCCAGCTTGCGGTTTCTGCTAGCCGATCAGCCCGAGCTGACGGCGGCGCGGCTGGCCCTGGTGCAGGGCCTCGCCACTGTCATCGCCTCGGGGCTGACCGTGTTCGGTGTGGAACCGGTCGAGGAGCTGAGATAATGGCCCTTAATTTGCGCACCCCGCCGTCCGAACGCTACCTCGTCGCGGACGAAGACGAGGGGCGGGGCGGCAGTCCGCGCCTCGGCGCGGCTCTGTCCGACTGGGACCGCGAGGACGCCTCGCGCAATCCCGGCGGCATGGCCCCGGGCGGGATCTCCTCGGGCGGCATGGCTTACGTCCACAGCGAGCCGAACGACGACTGGCGGCGCTGGATCCGCGGCGGCTTCGCGGCCTTGGCCCTGGCGGGCTTCGTCGGCGTGCTGTGGTACGCCTACGAGTGGGGCATGGGCGGCGAGGACGCGGTCGAACTGCCGACCGTGTCGGCCGAAACCGGGCCGGAGAAGGAGAAGCCGAGCGACCCCGGCGGCCTGCAGGTGCCCTACCAGGATCAGCTCGTGATGAACGAGGACGGCGCCGCCCAATCGACGCCCCAGGTCGAGCGCCTGCTGCCGCCGCCGGAAGCGCCCTTGACGCCGCCGGCGCTGACCGGGATCGCGCCCAGCTACGACGAGCTGCCGCCGGCCTTGCCGCAAGACGACACGGCGGCGTCGGACCCAGTGGCAGAGCCGCCGGCCGCCGAGAGCGCGCCGCAGGCGGGCGCCGTGGCGAGCCTGCCGGAGCCGCCGGCGGCCGCGGGCGGCCAGAGCGCCTCAGATGGCCAGGGGGATGGACAGGGGGATGTCCAGGGACAGGCCGGCGAGAGCCAAGCGGCCGCCGCAGAGATCCCCGAACCGCCGGCGCCCAAAGCCGAGGCACCCAAGGCTCAGGCGCCCAAGGCTCAGGCCGAGCCGTCCGAGCCGGCCGCGACCCAGAGCGCCGCCGCCCAACCCGCCACCACCCAATCCACCACGGCCCAATCCACTACCGCATCCACTACCGCCGTGGCGGCGGACCCGACCGGGCAATTCGTCGTGCAGCTCGTGTCCTTGAAGGACTCCGGCGCTGCGGAGCGGGAATGGAGCCGGCTGCAGGGCGTCTTCCCGCAATTGCTCGGCGACAAGTCGCTGTTGCTGCAGAAGGCGGACGTCTCGGGCATCGGCACGGTCTACCGGCTGCGCGCCGGTCCCTTCGCGACCCGGGCCAAGGCATCGCAGGTCTGCGCCGAACTGAAGGCCAAGCAGCAGGACTGCCTCGTGGCGAACCGGTGACGACTTGGCGCAGCGCGCGCTCATCCTCGGCTGCCTCGGACCGACGCTCAGCGACTGGGAGCGCTCGTTCTTCGCCGAGTGCGATCCCCACGGCTTCATCCTGTTCAAGCGGAACTGCGAGACGCGCGACCAGGTCGCGGCGCTGACGCGCGCCCTGCGGGACTGCGTCGGCCGGGCCGACGCGCCGGTCCTGGTGGATCAGGAGGGCGGC
>JAWWCG010000005.1:0-22165 GCA_033720555.1 Kiloniellales bacterium
CGCGGCGCTTGATGCCGAAGGGCAGGAAGAATCGATAGATGTCGGCGATGAATGCCATGAGCTGACGCGCCTTTCATGCGGGTGAGAGGGGGTCGCACCAGTTCGGTGCCCATCCGGTGCACGTCCGGTGCACGCTTGACCTGGTCAACGCGCGAGCCGCCGCTTGGTTTCGTCGCGCGCGAGGCAACCGACCGACGGCGGAGCGATGCTGTACCAAACGTGCAGGTCCCCTATGCGCAATCTGCTGTGGCTCGAAAGCTTCGGCGTCTGCTGAAATTCTAGAGCAGTACCCGACCAGATTGAATCAACGCTGTTGGCTCTGGGCTGGAAGGGCCGCTAGGCGCAGGGCGAAGCGCGATGCGGGGACATCGGGCGAGCCCCGCAACGACGCGGAGCGCCAGCCCAGGCCAACCCCTAAGGGACGGGCACTTTTGACCGGACGTCGCGTCGCTCGGCCTCGAATATGCGTCGGCATGTCCATCGTCCTCGCTCCTAACGTCCGGTCAAAATCGCACCGTCAGCGTGGTTCAATCTGATCGGGTACTGCTCTAAAGCCTGGCAACGCGATTGGCGCAAGAGGCGGTAACGAGAGACAATGAAGCTATTCATGGCGTTGAGCATCGGATTCTTTGCCTCGTTCGTCTTGATGATGTGTGTCGGGTTGTGGCTCAGGACGGCGATTTCCTTGCCCCGAAACGCCGGGACGTTCTTCGAACCTGAGTTCGCCGGCATCGTGACCTTGATGACGATCTGCTACGTCCTGGTGCATCGGAGCTGAGCGCACCCGATCTCGTAAACACCAAGCGAGGCGGGCCGGCTCGTCGGTCTTGGCGGCGCCGCTCAGCGCCAGAACATCACCGCGACCGAGAAGAACAGCGTGGCCGCGAGGAGATCGGCCGAAATGGTCCGGTGCCGCCAAAACGCTTTTGCGATCGGGCGCCGCCGCGGGCTTCGCGCGAAGTCCGCGGCCGGCGACTGGGCGGCCGGGCGCGGGTCACTCTCGCTCCAAGGCATTGGCGGGGAATCCCTTGTTCTGCGTGACGTTCATTTCGTCGAACCACACGCACTGCACCACGTCATCGTCCTCCACCTTCTCGACGGTCATTTTCGGGCCGCCCGATCTGAGCTTCACGATATCGCCCACGGTGAACACCTCAGCCATGCGACTCCTCCTTGCGTCTCGACCCGTAGCCGTCCGATGGCCCTTGGCGTGGGCATTCCGGCGCAACTGGGACCCGGCCATCAGAGTAAAGCGATAACGCCTTGGCTCGTTTAATGGTTCCTATGGCTGATTTCTGTTGTCTCGGAATAAAGCTTTGTGATAGCGATTAGTCCACAGCATGAAGCAAGAGGCTGGGATGTCCGCCGCTCGTTCCCGGTCAGATACCGGTCAGCTGAGACAATCAGGTCTCCGGCAGTCGGCTTCGGCCATGCCCGAATTCGAGCGTTTCAGATCGAAAGGCGCGAAATTCGGGGATCTCGGCGCGAACCACGCCGCCAGAGGCGCCTTAATGGGCGTCATACTCGGCGCTATCATTTGGGCCGCCGTTATCGTCGTCCTGTTGTGACTGCCGCGCGGCCTTGACGCGCCTCCCCGCCGCCGCTGCGCGGCGGGGCGCCGACCCGGCCTGAAATTCTAGCCTGAAATTCTAGAACGCTATTGCGGTCCGCGATTCTGGTCCGCGATTCCGGTCTGCCATTCCGGGCGGCGGTCTTGCGGCTTTTCGAGGTGCCCGTCGAAGCACCCCTCCAATCGGACCCGCGGCGGTCGGGGACGGGGCTGGGCCGGATTGGGCCGGCGTGGTCAGGGCTGTGCCGCGGCCTCGATTGATCCACCCGTCTGTCGCCTTCAGTGTGTCGCTCGACGACGGCGCCGAAACTCGGTCGTTATTTCTTGCCGCCCTTACCGCCCTTACCCCCCTTGCCGCCTTTGCCGCCGTCGCGACCTTTGCCCTTTCCCTTGCCTTTGCCGCCGCTTCCGCTGGCGCCGGAGGCGTCCGCGCTCGCTCCGGCCGAAGCGCTGCCGCTCGAGCCGCCGGACCCTGAATCGCCGCCGCCGGATGCGCCCCCGGATGCGCCGCCAGATGCGCCACCGTCTCCGCTGTTGCCGCTGTTTCCGCCCGAACTCTCGCCTCCGGCCCCGCCGCCGGCCGAGTCACCGCGGTTCGCGCCAGCGCCGGCGCCGTTTCCTCGGCCGCCGCCGTCTTCGGCGCCCCCGCCGCCGAATTCGCGCGGTTGGCCAAGAGAGCCCGATGGTTGGAGCGAGCCGAGCAGGTCGAGGGGCATGGGTTGCGCCAAAGGGTCGGCCGGCGGGAGGTCGACGGCGGGAGGATCGACGGCCGCGGAATCGATGGAGGGCGCGGCCGGGTCGCTCGGCGCGGAGGTCCGGCGATCGACGGGCGACAGCGCGGGCGCAGAGAGGAAATCGGTCTCGACGATTTCCCCGGTGCCGTCGCCTTCGGCCCTAACTTGAGCCGCGACAAGCAGGCCCACTGTCGCGACGATCGCGGCCGCGGCGATCGTGATCGAGCCGGTAACGCGGATCTTGCCCCGCATAACGCCCCCTCCCTTATTCCGTTCGACTGTTGCGTTCGAGCGCCCGTCGAGATCGCCCGTCGAAATCGCCCTGCCGTTATCGCGCCGCTCGGCGATGGCGCGCCGACCGCTGCCTTGTCAGTCGAACGCCGTCACCGATAGTCCGAGGATTTCACGAGGATTTCATCGGACCGGCTCCGAACGCCTCACTCCCCAAACCCTTATTCCGGCCGCCCGACGCGCCGCGCCCGAGATCGCACCGAGCGCTCAAGCCCGCACTTTTACAGATCTGCGGCCCACACCGCCCGACTGAAGGATGCCGACCCGAAGATAAAGCAAGGCCAACTGAATCCTCCGACCTCCTCGAAAACTCGCACGCACTATCGCTTCAACGCTCGGGAGACGGCACATGTTCCGGTACGGCACGATCGGGAGTCTTGCCAGGGAAAGCCCCGCGGATCAAGGGATCCGCGGGGCGTTCACGTCAACGCCGATCATGAGGGAGATCGGCCGAGTGCCTTTCGGGGGAGCACTCATGGGGTAAACGCCTGTAATCATCGAAAGTTCCCGGGGTGAGTGGTGGCTTCGCGGGCGCGGGGGAACTCGGCCGCCTTTGCGTCGTTGCAGAAGGTAGATCGGGAGCCAATCACCAAAACGGGCCAGCCATAACGCGAGGAGACACTCAAGTCATGACAGCCAAGGAGCTGAGCGAGCAAGGCAAGAAGTACGTCAAGGACGCAGAGCGGAAGATCGAGAGTCTGGGCAGGGAGATAAAGGACGTCCGAACCAAGCAGAAGCAGAAGCCCGATCTCACGTCGCGCGATTGGGACGCGCCGTTCGCCAATCTGGAGCTCAATTTGACCGAACTGCGGCGGCAGGTCGACGACCTATCGCGCAGCGGCGAGAAGCAATGGCTGAACCTGCAGACAAACGTAGAGTTGGGGATGTGGAACCTGCGCGCCGCCCTGCAGCGCACCATCGACGGGGCCCAGCCATTCCTGGCCCAAGGCGCCGAGGGTACCGCCCGCTATTTCGTGCAAAGGTCGGACCACGGGCGTTGGGGCGTGCAGCGGCAAGGGACCAGCCGGGCCGTCAAGTACTTCGACCGCAAGACCGAGGCCGTTCAGTTCGGCCGCCGCTACGTGCGACGGCGGGCGCCCTCGCAGTTGATCGTGCGCCGCCGCGATGGAACCTTCGAGACGGTCCACAGCTATCACGCCGGACACTAGGGGTCGTTCGGACGCGATAGCGTTTCCGATGCCAGGCAAAGGATATCGCCAGCGGCTCGCTCGGCGCGCGCGCCGGCCCGTCGGACAAGGCGGGATGCCGGGGGCCTAGCGCGATGCTGGCCGTCTTGAAAAAGGCGATGCGGCTGCTGTCGCGCCCGGTGCGCGTCAGTCGCGACCGGCGCGGCGTCGTGGTTCAGGCCTATCGCGGCTTCGGGTCCGAGACCGAGGCGTTCGTCATGGGCCGCGTGCTGCGCCAACCGCGTTTCGATCTGGGAACGCGCAAGAACACCTTTGACCGGGACCTCGTGGATATCCTCCGCCGGTTTCTGCGCCGCGGCGTGCGCGGCGCCGTTGTCGAAGCGCGTTTGGGCGGCGCGACCCGGCGCATCGGGGCCGATCGCGACGGTTACTTCAAGGCTCGGCTCGACGTCGGCCTTGCGGCGCAAGACGCTGGCCCCTGGCGCACCATGAAGATCCGCGTGGTCGAGCCCGCCGACTGCCGGGCGGCGGCCGACGCCGAGGTCTTCGTGCCACCGCGCGGGGCCCGCTTCGTCGTGATCAGCGACATCGACGATACCGTGATGCACACCGGCGTCGCCAACAGGCTGGCGATGCTTTGGCGCCTGTTCGCCGAAGGCGCGAAGAGCCGGGTCGCCTTTCCGGGCGTGGCGGCCTTCTACTCTGCGCTCCACGACGGCCCGTCGGGCGGCGAGGGGAATCCCATGCTCTACGTCTCCCGCGCGCCCTGGTCTCTGTACGAGGTCCTGGACGCCTTCTTCAACCTGCATGATATTCCGGTCGGGCCGATCTTGTTCTTGCGCGAGTGGGGCCTGACGATTCAGCGGCCGCTGCCGCGCCGAGCCGAGAACCACAAACTCGACCTGATACGCGACATGCTGTCGGTCTACCGGGACCGCCCCTTCGTCTTGATCGGCGACAGCGGCCAGCACGATCCCGAGATCTATTCGCGCGTCGTGCGCGAAAACCCCGGCCGCGTCCTGGCGGTCTACATACGCAAGGTGAGCGGCAATGCCCGCCGCGCGGACGAGATCGAAGGCCTGGCGCGGGAGGTGGCCGCGGCTGGCGCCAGCCTGCTGCTGGCGCAAGACAGTTCCGCCATGGCCGAGCACGCCGCCGAGCGCGGCCTGATATCACGCGCGGCCCTTGCGCGCGTAGCCGCGGAGAAGCGGGACCAGGAGGGGTCGGGCCCGGCGGATCGCCGCGCCTCGGCCTTGACCCGGTGAAAATCGCGCTCCGCCCCCAAAGCGCGCGCCCGCAAGTGCGGCAAATGACCGAAAACGCTCACAGTGCGCTCATGGCGCGGTCCAGGCGGTCTTTTGCGGCGAAATGGCCGGCTATTTCTGGAACAGGCAGGCTGATCGCGCGTTTGCAAGATGGCTGTGTCCGTCAAACCGGGTGCCGGGATACTTGAGCGAGGCGAACCCGCATGCCAAAGGCCGTGCCACGACCCTATATCGTCCTCGTCGTAGAGGACGAATGGCTCGTGAGCTCCGTCGTGGTGGACGACTTGAGGGACCGCGGTTTCGTCGTCATCGAGGCGGGCTGCGGCGAGGACGCGCTGGCCTGTTTGGCCGGCGATCATGCCGTCGACGTGGTGTTCACCGATATCCACCTCGGAAACGGCATGAACGGATGGGACGTCGCCGAGGCGTTCCGTAAGGCAGACCCGGACGTTGGCGTGATCTATGCCTCCGGGCAGTCGCTGGACTCGCGCCGCGACGTGCCGGGCAGCCTATTCTTTCGCAAGCCCTACAGTCCGTTGGCGGTCAGTGACGCGTGCACGCGCATGGCGAGGGAGCGACGCCGCTGAGCCTGTGATTGCGGCCGCCGACCCCAACCTAAATGACCGCCTGTGCGGCGGATCGCGTTTGCGCATCTCCTTGGGCCGCGCGTCGCCGAGACGTCGGTCTTGGGCGATTGAGCCGGACCGGAAACCATGATGGAATGGCCGCCAGGAGGGCTTTCGATGGGGCTGCCCGGCGGCGCGCCCGACGGCATCCGGAGCGCAAAGGCGAGCCGCGGTCCGAGGGCGGATGATGCCGCCCGCTCCGGGCCGACGACCGTCGCCGGGGCCGCCATGGGGGATCAATTCTGCGGGTGGTGTCGGCCGCGGCGGTCGACGGCCTCATCGACGCGGCCCCGGTCGCGCTCGGTGACATCTTTGGGGGCGGGCCATGATCGAGACGGGCGAAGCTGCGCAACCGGCCGACGGCCTGAGCGCGATCGAGCAGGAGCGGTTTCTCGGGCGGCGTCAGCGGCACTTCGCGGTCATCGACATCGGCTCCAATTCCATACGTCTGGTGGTCTACGACGACCGGAGCCGAGCGCCGTTTCCGCGCTTCAACGAGAAATCCTTCTGCGCCCTCGGCGCGGGCATCGACGACGCCGGCGATCTGTCCGCGGAGTCGATCGAGCGCGCCGTTCAGTCCGTCCAGCGTTTCGTGGCCATCGCCAGGGCCATGAAAGCCGACCAGATCGACGTCATCGCTACGGATGCCGCCCGGCGCGCGCGCAACGGGGCGGATCTGATCGAGGCGATCCGTGAACGCACCGGTCTTACGACGACGGTCTTGAGCGGCGCCGAAGAGGCCAGGCACAGCGCGCTGGGCGTGGTGTCCGGCTTCTACAACCCCATGGGACTGGTGGGCGACTTCGGCGGCGGCAGCCTGGAGGTCGCCGAGGTCGTCGGCGACCGGGTGGGCGAGCGGATGATCAGCATGCCCATGGGCGCGCTGCGGGTCGCGGCCAAGATGGCCG
This sequence comes from Kiloniellales bacterium, assembly GCA_033720555.1. Taxonomy (GTDB): domain Bacteria; phylum Pseudomonadota; class Alphaproteobacteria; order Kiloniellales; family JAKSDN01; genus CALJXB01. The sequence goes on from JAWWCG010000005.1 coordinate 6,543, forward strand.
AAGGCGGCAACGCCGCGAAGCGGTGGATCGACGAGGTCCTGCAGGAGCAGTTGCCGCCGCTGCTGACCGAGCCGACGTTCTATGCGATCGGCGGCGGATGGCGAGCCTTGGCGCGGATTCATATCGCGATGACCGCCGCCCCCATCAGCGTCGTTCACGGCTACGAAATCGCCGCCGCGGACGCTCAGGCGTTGGCCAAGAAGATATCGCGAATGTCCCGGGAAGATGTCGAGGCGTTGCCCGACGTTCCCTCGGCGCGGATCGATACGCTGCCGGCGGCGGCCCTGGTCATGTCCCGCGTTCTCAAGTCCCTCAAGCCCGAGCGCCTGGTCTTCTCGGCCCTCGGCCTCAGGGAGGGCTGGCTCTACGCGCGGCTTCCCGAAGAGGAGCAGGCGCGCGACCCGCTCCTGGAAGGCGCGCAGGCCTTCGCCCTGCCGATCGCGCGGGTGCCGGAGTTCAGCGCCGCGCTGGTGCGTTGGACGGACGAGCTTTTCCCCGGCGAGAGCCCGGCGGACCGGCGTCTGCGGGTCGCGGTCTGCGCGCTGACCGACATGTCCTGGCGCGATCATCCGAAGGTGCGGGCGGTCGAGAGCTTCCACCGCCTGCTCCAGTTTCCCTTCATCGGCCTGTCCCACGCCGAGCGGGCGTTCATCGCGGTGGCCATCCTGGCCCGCTATGGCGGCAAGCTGGACGATACCGTCGATTCGGCCACCGGCCACGTGCTCAGCCAGAGCCAGATGCGCCGCGCCGAGATCCTCGGCCGGGCGTTGCTGCTGGGGCATCGGTTTTCCGGCAGCGTCCCGGAAATCCTGGACCAGGCGCGCTTCCGCATCGACGCCGACGCGGCGCGCCTGGAGGTTCACGGCACGCAAGGCGTGCCGGACAGCGAAACGGTCCAGCTGCGCCTGCGGCAACTGGCCAAGGCGAGCGGCGTCGAGGGGGCGGAGGTCGTGCGCGTCGCGCGTCCGACACCCGGCGACGAGCCGTCGGAGGACTCGCAATAACCGGCCCGGCGTGCGGCCGGGCTCGCGTTCCCTGCCGGCGAACGTGCCGGCGATCTTGCCGGATCGCCGCGGAAGTGGCTTTATCCCGGTCCGGCGCCCGAGGCGGCCCGGCCGCGCCCTGACCTTTGGTCGGTTGGGCCTCCGGCCAGTGGCGCTCACCCAGTCCAAGCGGTCGAGAGGAGGCGATCATGCCCGTAGACGTGCTCTACACCACCAAGGCGACAGCGACCGGCGGCCGCGACGGCAGCGCGAAAACCGACGACGGGGCGTTCAGCGTCAAGCTGGCCACGCCCAAGGAATTGGGCGGCGCGGGCGGCCAAGGCAACAATCCCGAACAGCTTTTCGCGGCCGGCTACGCGGCGTGCTTTCTCGGCGCCATGAAGTTCGTGGCCTCGCAGGGCGACGGCGTCGGCGTGCCGGACGACACCTCCGTGACCGCGACGGTTGGGATCGGCCCGCGCTCGGAGGGCGGCTTCGGCATCACCGCGGCGCTCGAGATCGCCTTGCCCGGCGTCGAGCGGTCGGCGGCCGAGTCTCTCGTCGAGAAGGCGCACCAGGTTTGCCCCTACTCGAACGCCACGCGCGGCAACGTCGACGTGGGTCTGACGGTCGTCTAGCGCATTTTCCGCTCACGTGGATTGGCAGCAGCCCGCACCGCCGTCGGGCCATCCCTAGCCTGCAATGGCACGGGTGGCCGGACGGCGGTGCGGGCTGGTTCCGCGAGAACGGAAATTCTCTAGCTTGCCGGATTGATGTCGCAGACGATCGCCGTGGCGGGCTCGCTGCCGCGGTTATAGAACCAATGCACCGTCGCCTCGTCCTCGATGATCGCCGTGGAGGTATCGGCGTCGAAGGTCGACTCGCCGCTGTCGCGGCCCTCGACCCATTCCCCCGCGATCACCTTGACGAGGCCGGGACGCGTCTCGTGGGCGTGCTTGGCGATCTGGCCGCCGGGCGCGATGGTGATCGCCCGCAATTGGAGAATGTGCCCGTCGAGTCCGACCGTGGCTTTCATGGACTCCTCGGATATCACGCCGAGCGTCTCGACGCCGAGCCCCTTGTGCTCCGTCGGCGGCGTCATCTGGGCCAGCACGTTTCCGCCGATCGCGCCGAGGATGAAAGCCGCCGCGGCGCAACCGGCGGCGAGGCGGCCGGGCCGGCCGGCGATGCGCGAGAGTGACTGCATTGTCCGTCCTCCAGAGAATTGGGCCTGTTCGGCGGACAGGGTAGAGTCACAGGGCGGCGCTCGGCAATGATTTCCCCCTCAGGGACCGCCATAGGACGGCCCTTGAGATGCCGGCCGATCGGATCGCGGCACGCCTCGCCGTCGCGGCATCGCGCGCCCGCAAAGCCTCAGCGTAGCGTCGCCGCGACCTTGTCGACCGCCGTCTTGGCGAGACCTACGATCTCGTCGACTTCCGCTTTGGTGACGCACAGCGGCGGCGCGAAGCCGAGAATGTCGCCCTGCGGCATGGCTCTCGCCACCAGGCCCGCCTCGCTCGCCGCCGCCGCCACCTGGGGTCCGACCTTGAGCGCGGGGTCGAAGAAGGTCCGGCTGGACTTGTCCTCGACGAACTCGAGGGCCGCCAGCAAGCCTTCGCCGCGCACGTCGCCGACCAGCGGGTGGTCGTCGAAGGCGGCGTGCAGGGCGTCCTGAAAATAGCCGCCGGTGACGCAGGCGTTCTCCACCAGGCCGAGCTTGTCGATCAGCTCCAGATTGGCGACGCCCGCGGCGGCGCACAGCGGATGCGCCGAATAGGTCCAGCCGTGGCCGATCACGCCGAGCTCGTCGGAGCCTTGCTCGAGGATCTTCCACAGCCCTTCCGAGATGATCGAGCCCGAGAGCGGCGCATAGGCGCTGGTCAGGCCCTTGGCGATGGTGATGATGTCGGCTTCGATGCCGTAGTGATCGCACCCGAACATGGTGCCGAGGCGCCCAAAGCCGGTCACCACCTCGTCGGCGATCAGCAGCACGTCGTATTTCCGCAGGACGGCCTGGATCTTCTGCCAGTAGCCGGCCGGCGGCGGCACGATGCCGCCGGTGCCCAGCACCGGCTCGCCGATGAAGGCGGCCACCGTCTCCGGCCCCTCGGCGAGGATCGTCGCCTCCAGCTCGTCGGCGCAGAACTGGGAGAATTCCTCCTCGCTCTGGGACAGCTCCTCGCGGCGGAAGTAGTACGGCGCGACCGTGTGCAGGATCGGCTCGCGCGGCAGGTCGAAGGCCTTGTGGAACAGCTCGAGCCCGGTCAGCGACCCGGTCATGATGCCCGAGCCGTGGTAGCCCCGCCAGCGGGAGATGATCTTCTTCTTCTCCGGGCGGCCGAGCACGTTGTTCATGTACCAGACCAGCTTGATGTTGGTCTCGTTGGCGTCCGATCCCGAGAGCCCGAAATAGACCCGGCTCATGTTCGAGGGCGCCCGTTCGACGATCATCCGGGCCAGCGTGATCGAGACCTCGCTGCCGTGGCCGACATAGGCGTGGTAATAGGCGAGCTTGTGGGCCTGCTCGGAAATCGCGTCGGCGATCTCGCGCCGGCCGTAGCCGACATTGACGCAATAGAGCCCGGCGAAGGCATCGAGGCTGCGATTGCCGTCGCGATCCGTGATGTAGATGCCTTCGCCCCCGACCACGATCCGGCTCGGCAGGTCGCCGCGGGCATGGCCCGCCATGTGGGTCGAGGGATGAAAGAAGTGGTCGCGGTCCCAAGTCGAGAGTTGATCGTTTCTAAGCATTTCGTCGGTTCCTACTATCACGCCCAATCGCGGCAGACATACTTGACCTCGGTGTAAGCCTCAAGGCCGAGGCGCGCGCCTTCGCGCCCGATGCCCGACTGCTTCATGCCGCCGAAGGGGATCGGCGCGCCGGTGACCTTGGTCCGGTTGACCGCGACCATGCCGTATTCCAGCGCGCGGCTGGCGCGGTAGATGCGCCGGGGGTCCTCGGTGTGGAGATAAGCGACGAGCCCGTACTCGGTGTCGTTGGCGCGCCGCAGCGCCTCCGCCTCGTCGTCGAAGGGGGCCAAGGCCGCGACCGGACCGAAGGTCTCCTCGCGGAAGATCGCCGCGTCCGGCGGCACGTCGGCCAGCACGGTCGGCTTGTAGAACAGCGGCCCGGCGTCGTGGCCTTTCCCGCCGACCAGCAAGCGCGCGCCCTTGGCCAAGGCGTCCTCGACGTGGGCGACCTGCTTGGCGACCGCGCCTTCGTTCATCAAGGGCCCGATGTCCGGGTCCTCGAGGCCCGGCCCCACGGAGAGGGCGGCGGTGCGTTCGGCGAAGCGTCGGCAAAACTCCTCGTAGACCGGGCGCTCGATCAGGAAGCGGTTGGCGCCCAGGCAGTCCTGGCCGGAGGTGGCGAACTTGGCGGAGATGGCGCAGCCCACGGCGCGCTCCAGGTCGGCGTCGGCGAAGACCAGGAACGGCGCGTGACCGCCCAGCTCCATGATCAGCCGTTTGATGGTGGCGGCGCTCTCGCGGTAGAGCAGGCGCCCGACCTCCGTCGAGCCGGTGAACGACAGCACGCGCACCCGCGGATCCTCGGTCCACGCCGGGACGAGCTCCGAGGCGCGGCCGGTCACCACGTTGAACACGCCGGCCGGCATGCCGGCGCGCTCGGCGAGCTCGGCCAACGCCAGGGCGGAGAAGGGCGTTTCCTTCGAGGGATGGGCCACCGCCGTGCAGCCCGCCGCCAAGGCGGCGGCCGCCTTGCGGGTGAGCATGGCGGAGGGAAAGTTCCAGGGCGTGATGAGGGCCGCGACGCCCATGGGCTCGCGCCACACCTCGACCTCGGCGCCCTCGAGGTGGGAGGTCACGCCTTCGATGTTCGGGCGTTTGGCCTCTTCGGCGTAGTACTCGATGAAGGAGGCCGCGTAGTCGATCTCGCCTCTGGCCTCGGAGATCGGCTTGCCCTGCTCGAGGGTCATGAGCAGCGCCAGATCCTCCTTGTTCGCCAGCGTCAGCTCGAACCAGCGGCGCAGGATGGCGGCGCGCGCCTGGGGGAGTTGGCGCGCCCACGCCCCGAACGCTTCCTGGGCGGCGTCCACCGCCTTTCGGCTCTCCTTCGCGTCGAAGGCCGGCACGGCGCCCAGGAGGCTCCCGTCGGCGGGATTGCTGACATCGAGGGTCCTGGCGTCTTGGGCGTGGCACCACTTGCCGCCGATGTAGGCCAACTCGCGCAGCAGTCGAGGGTCGGCCAAGCGGCTCAATTCCGTACGCGCGCTGATCTTCGCGAGCATTGCGTCGTTCTCCAGGCAACGGGCTTCAAGCAACGGGCTTCAAGCAACGGGATGGCGCCGGCCGGCCGCCGCCGGGCCGGGCCGTCTGGACTCTTATATGGCGAAACGGGCCAGGGCTTTTGGCCCAAAACGCCCGGGGCGACAGACCGTTTGGGCTGCCGGCGCGCCGTGCCGCGGAGAGTCTCTCCGCCGCGGCCTCAGGACCGCGGGGCGATCACCGCCACGGGCGGCTGCGCCGCCGTCTTGACGGTGCGCGTCACCACGTAGGTGAAGTAGCGCTCGACGCCGATGCCCGCGCTCAGCAGCTCGTCGATCAGGCGCTGATAGGCGTCGATGTCCTTGGTGACGACCTTCAGCAGATAGTCGATGCCCCCGCCGGTCGCCAGGCACTCGACGATTTCCGGGACCCGGCGCACGGCGCGTTCGAAGACCTCGAAGTCCTCGTAGCGATGCTGCTTCAAGATGATCTCCACCAGGACCGTGGTCGCCGAGCCCAGCTTGGCGAGATCGATCTCGGCGCGGTAGGCCTTGATGAACCCGGCTTTCTCGAGCCGCTTGAGGCGCGTCCAGCACGGCGTCGGCGAGAGGCCGACCCGTTCGGCCAGGGCGAGCTTCGTGATGCGCCCTTCGTTTTGCAGGGTGGCCAGGATCTTGAGATCGATCGCGTCGAGGCGCGGCTGCATGGAACGCCGCCCGTCCCTAGGATACGAGGCGAGGTTCGCCCGGGTCGTGCGTCGTCTCGATCTGGCTGATGAGGGAGTCCAGGCGAATGAGTACGGCGGACACCGCGTTGCGCGCCGGGGCGCCGGACGTTCGGGCGTTTCCTCTCCGCCTGGCGCGCCGCCGCGCCGCAGTGTTCTGGCGAGCCATCGTGACCTCCTGGCGTCAAACGGACCCGTGCGGGCAGAGCGACCGAGCGCCGCGGTCGGATCATAGAGGCAGATCCCGTTCCTGTCGCAGCTAGCCTTTGCCGGACGGGCGCGGACGCGATCCCTGCGCCATATTGTCGAGTCGGGCAAGGCTTTCCAAGCCCGGACGGCCGCCCGATCGGCGGCGTTCGGGCTCCGGCGCCGGCTCTGCGGTCGGCTCCGTTTCTCGATAGCGTGGCGTGATGTGCTGGCGGCAGTTCCAATCGAACGCCGCGATCGAGATGACGACTCCGCGCTCGATCGCCGCCCGATAGCCGGGGACGGCCAGGCGCTCCGCGACAAGCGGGTGGTCTGGCGCCAGGGTGCGCGCATGCCCGAGGATCTTTAGGCGGGCGCGATTGGGATAGTCCACCATGATGAGGGCGATGCGACCGTCACCGGCGAGATTGCCGACGCTGACGTACTGGCGGTTGCCGGCGAAGTCCGCGAAGCCGACGGTGCTGTCGTCGAGCACGCGCAGGAAGCCCTGCGGCCCGCCGCGATGCTGCACGTAGGGCCAACCGGTCTCGCTGACCGTCGCCATGTAGAAGCTGTCGCGGCGAACGATAAACGCGCTCTCCCTCGCGCCGAGGCGCTGATGGTGGGTCTCGCCCCGCTCGAGCCTCCGATAGCTCGCCCGGCTGCCCAGCTTCTCCTGAACCGCCTGGACATTCGGCGTGAAGGCGAGTTCCGCGAATCTGTGGCCCATTGTCGATCCTTCCCTGGCTTGGCGGTCCCGCGCCTAGTTCAGCACCGGATAGCCTTGGACGTAGACCAGATCGGTGGCGCGCGCCGGTTCGTGGCAGCCGAGGCAATCGCCCTGGTAGTCCGTGCTGACGGTGGCGCGGGTCTCGCCGGCCTCGAAGAAGGCCCAGCCCCAGCCGTCGCCCCAGAGCGGATCGCCGGGGAAGCGTCCTTTCGCGTCCTTGACCATGACGAAGGTGCCGGCCTTTTCGCTGGCGCGGCTGGCCGCGCCGGTGGTCAGGCTCTCGGTCTCGGTCGCGAACAGCTCCTTGACCAGCACCGTGCCGTCCGGGAAAGCGCCCGTCCGGCGGTAGGCCGCGACCGCGTCCCGCGGCGCGTAGACGACGTGAAGGCCAACCGCGCCATCGGTATCGGCGTCGCCGACCACCGACCAGGCGCCGAGCAGCACGAACTCGGTGCGGTAGGCCTCGGGCACGCGGATCGTGCCGTCGGCGGAGACCGCGTCGGCGGCGAAGCCGTCCATGGATGCGTCGCTCTCCGGGGATGCGCCGCTCTCCGGGGATGCGCCGCTCTCCGGCCAGGCCTGGCCGCTGGCGAGGAGCGCCAGGGCGACGACCGCGGCGGTCATGGCGCGGAATAGTGGTGACTGTCGATTTCTTCGCATTTTCGGGCCCTTTCGATGCCGGCGAATAGGGGCGAGTGGGTGAGGGCGGGCGGGCCGCGGACCGGCCCGCCCGTCTTGGCGGCTCAGGCGGCGCGCGCCGCCGGGTCGGTCCGCACCACCGGGAAATCGATCTCGGTGCCGGCGACGATGTTGAAGTAGTTGGTGAAGATGTTGGCCGCGACGTGCGCCACGATCTCGACGATCTCGCGGTCGCCGAAGCCGGCGGCCCGCAGGGCGGCGACCTCGTCGTCCGAGACGTGGCCGTGCTTGGCGACGACGTTGCGCGCGAAGTCGAGGGCCGGTTGAACCTTCGGATCGGCCGAGCGGCCGTCGAGATTGCGCGCCAGCTCGTCGCGGCCGAGGCCCGCGCCCTTGCCCAAGGCCGTGTGGGCGGACGCGCAGTAATCGCAGCCGTTCGAGCCGGCCACCGCCAGGGCGATCTGCTCGCGCAAGGGCGCGGCCAGCGCGCCCTGGGCGAGGGCGGCGTTCAGGGCGAGGAAGCCCTCGAGGGCGCTCGGCGCCTGGGCCATGGTGGCGAAGATGTTGGGCACGGTGCCGAGCTTGGCGCGCACGCCGTCGAGCAGGGACTTGGCGTCGCCCTCGGCGGTCTTCGGGTCGACAGCGGGAATGCGGGGCATGGCAGGCTCCTTGGTTGGATTTCGCGTTCGATGGTGGTTCAGATGGCGCGGAGACAGATCTGTCTCCTTGTCGGATCAGTATGTAGACAGATCGGTATCCTTTTCAATGGCGACGGCGCCGGCGACGGATCACGAATTCGTGCGCGCGCGCCGCGGCTCCGCTGTCGGAAGATCCGGGTGATCGGGGAGACGCTTGGGCGAGTGCGGCGGGGGAGCGCCCTGGCCGGCGGGACGTTGTCGGGGAAACGCGCCCGTCCTATATTAGAAACCGATTAGTTTCTTCTTGAGAGGCCGCCATGCGCCATTCGCAGCGCCGCGAGCAACTCCTCGACACCGCGATCACGCTGTTCGCCCGGCACGGCTATCACGCCGTCGGCATCGACACGATTCTCAAATGCGCCGGCGTCTCCAAGAAGACGCTCTACCGACACTTTCGCTCCAAGGACGAGCTGATCCTGGCCGCGCTGCGGAAGTACGACGGGCGCTTTCGCAACGCCTTCATGCGCCAGGTCGAGGCCCGCGCCGCCGAGCCGCGCGGCCGGCTGCTCGCCGTCTTCGACGTTGCCGCCGACTGGTTCGAGGCCGACAACTTCTACGGCTGCATGTTCGTCAATGCGGTCGGCGAATACGCCGAGGCCGAGACGCCGATCCGCCGGGCCTGCCGAGATTTCAAGGCCGAGATGCGCCGCTATATCGAGGACCTGTGCCGCCAGGCCGGCGCGCCCGAGCCGGCCGCGCTGGCCGCCGAACTCGCGCTGCTGCTGGAGGGCGCGATCGTCACCGCTCAGGTCTCGGGCCAGGTCTCGGGCCGGGTTTCCGGCCCGGTTGCTCATGCGGAGTCCGGCGCCAGCGGGAGCCGGGTCGCGGAGAGCCGCGGCCGCGCCGCCGAGACCGCGAAGAGCGCCGCCAAGGTGCTCATCGACCAGGCCCTGGCGGCGGGCCCCGGCCGGCCATAGACTTTCGGCCAGGTCCATGCCTCGAGCGAAAGGGTCCGCCATGTATGAAAGGATCGATGGGGCCGACGACGTCATCGCCGTAGCGGGGCGCTATTTCGCGGCGATGGTCGATGCCGACGAGGCCGAGCTCAGACGGGTGTTTCACCCGCGGGCCTCGGTGGTCGGCCATTTCGACGGCGCCTTGGAGTTCGCCGATCTCGACGGCTTCATCGCCAGCACGGCGGACGCCAAGACAGGCGACAAGCCCTTCGAGTACCGGGTGGACGGGCTGGTTCTCGTGGGCGATACCGCCGTGATCACGGTCGCCGGCTATTGCTACGCCACCTGGTTCACGGACCACCTTTCCATGATCAAGATCGATGGCGATTGGCGTATCGTCGCCAAGCTGTTCTACGCGCATCCGCGCGGTTAACGATTGAGAACGCTCTCGTCGCAAGGCGGTGGCCGGGGGCAGTGGCAAGCGGAGCGCCGGCAAGCATCGCCGCGCTGGCTGCCACGCTGCCCGGCCTCTGCCGGGCCTCTGCCCGGCCTTGGCCCGGAGGGACGGCCGGGCGGCCTCGACCGCGCCTGCTCGGCTGCCCGCGGCCTTAGGAGTCGGCGCGGGTCTTGATGAGCTCGCAGATGCTTTCCCAGGTCACCGCCGCCGTGTAGCACCCCGCGGTTCTCATGCTTTGCGCTCGCTTTTCCCCTTCGGCGAGCGCGCCTTCGCCATAGTTGTTGATCAATCCGTCGGCGGCTCGACTGATCTGATCCCAATTGACGTCAAGATCAATACCCATGAAACACGCCCTCAAATAATGCACTGCAAATAATGATTTCAGTATAACCGAAGAATGGCCTGGGGACAAAACAAAGCCCGTCGCCGGCCAAGTCAAAGGGCCGGTCGCGGAGAGATTCCGTCTGGGCGGGGCGGGCGTAGCAATGAGAAAAGGCCCCATTCGACGATGGGGCCTTTTCCCTGGCAAGTGTTCCCAATGAGCTATATCGGAGACCCGGAAATGTAAGCGCTTATGGTAAACGAAGCCTTAATGCCGCCGATGATTCGCTGAGACGCATGCGCTCCGGTCAAGGCGGAGAGGGATGTCCGGTCGCTTCTCGTCGTATTACGGTTCTTAAGCGTTGTTTTACCGACCTTAAGATATTATTTGCGGCGAAACGGGAAGGGCCGAGAAGATATGCGAGGCGGTGGGCTGCTCCGGACGGCTTTTTTGGCCGCTGCGATTTCGTTGATGGCGCTGCAGTCCGGCGCGGCGCGGGCCGGCGATGAGGATTCGGCGCTGGATCCGCGAGACGACCTCAGCGGCATGTTCGTCTTCAAGCTGCCGATCGGCGGGGGCAAGATCTTTTCCGCGCCGCGCGTGGGTCTCGATATCCGCATGAACCGGGGCGACGATTTCGGCCGCCTGAAGGCGAGCCGCGATCCCTACACGGGCCGGCGGCTGCCCGATGTCGATACCGGGCGCGTGCGCACCTGGTCGTTGGAAAAGCCGCAGTTCGACTTCCGCCAAGTTTCCCGATCCTCCGGCTGAGGCCGCCGGCCGAGACCGGCCGCCCCAGACCCACCTCGTGAGACCCACCTCGTTAGACGCGCCGCGTTAGACCCGCCGCGTCAGAGCCGGCGATAGCGCGCCCGGCGCACGGGCCTTGCGGTCCCGCGACGTCGCGGCTCGACGCCGCGCCGTTGCGGGTCGATGCGCTTGCCGCTCCCGCATGTCTCTTGCCCATATCCATTGCCCATGTCCATTGCCCATGTCTATTGCCAAGGCAGAGGATTTGGGCGAGAGGATCGTCCTGCGAAGAGCGTCATGTCAGCGAAACGAGAGTGCGGGGCGTGCGGGCAAGGGATCAGGGCAATCTGGTGCCGACGAATTTCGTCGGCATTTTCTGTGTCATCGGTGCGGGCGTCGCTTTCACCACCAACGACATGGCGATCAAGTGGCTGAGCGGCGATTATCCGCTGCACCAGATCATACTGGCGCGCTCGCTGGTCGCGCTCCTGCTCACCTTGGCGATCCTCGTGCCCTTGGAGGGCGGCTTTCGCCGGCTCCTGACCTGGCGCTGGCGTCTGCATCTGGTACGGGGCGGAATCGTCGTCGTTGCCAATATGACCTTCTTTCTCGGGCTCGCGTCCTTGCCGCTGGGCGAGGCGACGGCGATCTTCTTCGTGGCGCCGCTCTTCATCACCGCACTCTCCGCGCTGCTTCTGGCGGAAACGGTCGGCCCGCGCCGTTGGGCCGCGGTGTTGGTCGGGCTGGCCGGCGTCATGGTCATGTTGCGGCCGGGCAGTGACTCCTTCCAGGTCGCGGCCGTGCTGCCGCTCGCGGCGGCGTTCTGTTACGCGCTACTGCAGATACTGACGCGCAAGCTCGGAGATACCGAGACGGCCTCCACCATGGCGACCTATATACAGGTCTGCTTCGTGGCGGTCAGCGCCGGCTTTGGGCTCATCGCCGGCGACGGCCGCTTTGCGAGCGCCGAGGCCGGAGCGGAGATGGCGTTTCTCTTGCGCCCCTGGATTTGGCCAAGCGCGGCGGATGTCGGCATCATGCTCGGCCTCGGTTTTCTCAGCGCCATTGGCGGCTATCTCATGAGCCAGGGCTATCGGCTGTCCGAGGCCGGACTTGTCGCGCCGTTCGAATACGCGGCCCTTCCGCTCGCGGTGTTCTGGAGCGTGGTCTTGTGGGGCGACTGGCCGGACGAGACCGCCTGGGTCGGAATCGCGTTGATTTGCGGCGCGGGACTTTACGTCTTTTCCCGCGAAACCGTGCTCGGAAAGAAGATTGCCTTGCGCCGGCCGATGCCTCGCGACCGCTGAGGCGAAGCGCGCTTTTCCTTCGGCCGAGGGGCCTCGCGAGCGGCGCGCGCCGCGCCCGATCTTCGTCGCTCGAATCGCTTCGAGAGCGCCATGTCCGGTCTCGATGCGGTTCCGTGGTGCGTCCGGACCGTGCATTTCTGCGCGCCCAAATTGCGCGTCAATTTAGAGAATGACGTGTTGACCGCCGTGATTGCGATGATTTATCAGGGGAGATAGATCGGGACTGCCGTCTGGTGTTTTGCGCGAAATGCCGTCGGCGCATTGGATCTCGTTCGTGCTCAAAAGCAAAGCCCCTCGTCGGCGCGGCGAGGCAGAGCGAGCAAAAAGGAGCCGAAGAATCATGAGCGATCCAGCGACCTTATACGACACGAGCTACGAAGTCGGGCAGGACAATCTGCGGAGATGGGGGATGGATGTTCACCATCCCGTGTTCTGGATCGCCGCCGGCCTTGTGCTGATTTTCGTGATTGGCGTGCTCCTGGCTCCCGAGGCGGCCAAGGGCGCATTCGACGGCGCAAAGTGGTGGTCGATCGCGGCCTTCGATTGGCTGTTCATGCTTGGCGGCAACATCTTCGTCGTCTTTTGTCTCGCCCTGATCGTTCTGCCGGTCGGCAAGATCCGCCTGGGCGGCGCGGCCGCCAAGCCCGAGTTCTCGACCATGTCCTGGTTCGCCATGCTGTTCGCCGCCGGCATGGGCATCGGGCTGATGTTCTGGAGCGTGGCCGAGCCCACCGCCTATTACACCGGCTGGTACGAGACGCCGCTGGGCGTCGAAGCCTACACGCCCGAGGCGGCGCACCAGGCGATGAACGCGACGATGTTCCACTGGGGCCTGCATCCTTGGGCGATCTACGCGGTCGTCGCCTTGTCGCTCGCGTTCTTTTCCTACAACAAGGGGCTGCCGCTCACCATCCGCTCGGCCTTCTATCCGCTGATCAAGGAGCATTCCTGGGGTCCCTTCGGCCACCTCATCGACACGGTGGCGGTCCTCGCGACCCTGTTCGGCCTGGCGACGTCGCTGGGGTTCGGGGCGCAGCAAGCCTCGGCCGGACTGGCGTTCCTGTTCGGCTTCGAGGCGGGCATCACGACAGAGGTGGCGATCATCATCATCGTGACGGCGATCGCCCTGATCTCGGTGCTGCGCGGGCTCGACGGCGGCGTCAAGGTGCTCAGCAACATCAACATGGGGATCGCCGGAGTGTTGTTGCTGTTCGTCCTCGTTGTCGGTCCCACGGCCGTGATCTTCTCGACTATGGGCAGCACGCTGGTCGGCTATCTCGGCAACATCGTTTCCTACAGCAACTGGGTCGGGCGCGAGGACGAAGCCTGGCTGCAGGGCTGGACGGTGTTCTATTGGGCGTGGTGGATCTCCTGGTCCCCCTTCGTCGGCATGTTCATCGCCCGTGTGTCCTACGGCCGGACGGTGCGCGAGTTCATCATCGCGGTGCTGCTGATCCCCACGCTCGTGACCCTGGTGTGGATGAGCGTCTTCGGCGGCACGGCCCTCGACCAGGTCCAGAACGGGATCGGTGCCCTGGCGAACGGCCTCGACAAGGTCGAGCTCGCCATGTTCCAGATGCTGGAAAACCTGCCCTTGGCGATGGTGAGCTCGGCCATCGGCATCGTTCTCGTGCTGGTGTTCTTCATCACCTCCTCGGACTCGGGATCGCTGGTGATCGACGCGATCACCGCGGGCGGCAAGGTCGACGCGCCGGTGGTGCAGCGGATCTTCTGGGTCGTCATCGAGGGCGTCGTCGCCGCGGCGCTGCTGTTCGGAGGCGGCGCGGATGCGCTGACCGCCCTACAGGCGGCGGCGATTACCGTGGGACTTCCCTTCACCCTTGTGCTGATCGTGATGTGCCTATGCCTCTACATGGGCCTGCGGCACGAGCAGAAGTTCGTGCCGGAAGCCGTATAGCGCTCGGGCGAAAGGACGGAGTCCAGCCGGCCCGTTCCTCGCGCGTCTGACCTTGCGGCGCGCGAGGCGGGCGGCTTGGGCCGCGCGGCTCGCGGCGCGTGCCGCCGGAGGGCGATGGCGGCGGGGACCGACGCCGCCTCGCCGGACCCTCATCGGGCCCTCATCGGACAATGAAGACCGATATCTCCGTATGGGAGGCGAGGTAGCCGGCGTAGGAGGAGACCACGTGCTCCACGTAGCCCGGCACGTGCGAGGCCATGAGAATCAAGTCGGCCCCGATCTGATGGGCCGCGTCCTGCAGGGTCTCGTCGAGCTCGATGGCGGGGTCGTGGCTCGTCATCGCCTTGTGCTCGAACGCGAGCCCGCGTCGATCGGACTGGGTCTTCGCGAACTGCGCCAGCTTCTCGGCATACTCCTGAGGATTGTGGGCGACGGCGCTCGGTTGCGGCGAGGTCACGCCCACGAAGCACACCGACGCTTGATAATGTTTGGCCAGGTCGCTCGCGACGTCCAAAGCGCGCTCCAGTTTATCCAGGTGCGCGAGGTCGACCGGAACCATAATTTTCTTGAACACCTTTCCCTCCATCTTTCGCGGCTGCGGATCGAGCGGCATCGAATGCTCTATGGCATGATAAGCGCTTGGCGACGCGCCGCCTTGAGGTATCTCAAACGGGCTCGGCCGGCCGAAGTTCCGAGCCGTCTGCGGGCCCGGCGGGCGAGCGGCGCGCGCGATCCGCTCAGTCGAGGGACTTGGTGAACATGATGACCCCCCGCCGGTCGAGGCCGTAAATCGGCGTGAACGCCGCGAAGCGGTCGAGGCTCACGACCCGGTCGGAGGTGTTGTCCAAGACGAACTCCCTTTCGTCCCCGTCGCCGGGAACGGCGACCAGGACCGCGTGGCCGCTCGGCCCAATGCGCGGGCGGTCCAACAAGCCGACCAGCAAGTAGGTCCGATCGACCGGCCAGCCCAGGCGGTACATGGTCGCGGCCTTCGTCAGGGCGAAATCCTCGCAGTCGCCGCCGCGCTCGAGGAACTCGATCGGCGATGCCCATTGGTCTCGGCCGCGGCTCGAGCGATAGTCCGCGACGTAGGGGGCGGAGGCGTTCACCAGCCGGCTGACGGCCCGGATCAACTCGAGCGAGCCCAGATCGCCCGGCAGGGCGGCGAGCTTTCGGCGGAACCGCACGACGTTGGGATGCGCCGAGACCTTGAGGTCCTGGGCGTACAAGGCGGCGCGGTTCCACCAGGCCCAGAAGCGGGCTTCCAAGGCCGGCGCATGAACCCGCGTCGTCAGATAGCTCTTGGCGTGAGCCGCGCGAACTCGAGTGAACAATAAAGCCCCGAGGCCGCCGCCCAAAAGCGCGCGTCGAGAGACGTCCGCGCCCAGCCGGACTCGCAAACGATCTGCCATATCCAGTGCCCCCTCTTGCCCGTCCGTGAACGCAACGGGCAACACCAGCCGATCGTATGGCGGCGACCGCGATTTCTATTGATACGTTTCTAGCCGATTGGCCGCGCCTTGCCTAGATGCGCCTTTCGCGCAGGCCGCGGGTGGGGCCGATCGAAGGGGGCGAGGGATCGCGCCGCGGGCCGTCGCGGCGGCCGCGCCGTCTTTCCAATGGCGCACGCCAGGATATTCCCGATCAAATGCGGTGCGAACGGATGTAGCATGAACGCTCGGATCAGGCGTCACGGCGTCGCCGGGCCTCGAGCGCGGCGACGGTTCCGTCCGTAAGCGGGACTTGGGAGAATGGGGCGGGATCAGCCGCTCGACATCGAACG